>JAFUXY010000403.1 GCA_017477005.1 Lachnospiraceae bacterium
GAGACCGCCTCGGAGCTTTCCGTATAATTGACGTACTGATTCGGAAACAGATAGGGACGAAATTCATCCGACAAAGCCACGTCGATGTTCTGGGAGAAGCCCACGGAATACATGTCGTCCGACACATGCTCTAGGACATCGAGCTGATAGGAGCCATTTCCGCCCGTGAATGGAAGAGTCTGATAATTACCAATCGGCAGCGGATACTGGTAGAGCGTGCCGTCCGGGTTCGTGATCTGCACCTGGATCTTGTCGGCGCTTCCCGTATATTTGACCATCACATAGCCGTCCTGCGTGTTGGACGCGTCGATCGAAATGGTATCGCCGCCGTAGGTCGTTTGTCCCGAAGCCTCCGGCATCAGCACGGAGGTCGTCGTCACCCGTTTTTCGCCGGATTTTTCCTTTTTCTTGCCGCCGGAGCCAGAGCCGCCGCCCTTGGAGCAGCCGCCGAGCGCGAGGCAGACCGACAAGGCGCCGATGCAGAGTAATGCGAATGTTTTTTTGACGAGATGTTTTTTCATGAGCTTTTCCTTTCGTGTTACTTATGGTTGATCACCGCGTGCAGCACATTTCCCGAACGGTCGGGAATATAGACATTCAAATACGGGTCGGAGAAGTCGAAGATCACTTCTCCGATAATGCCGTTGAACGAGTCAGGCTGGATGCGGCTGCCACCGGAGTTGATCGCATAGATCTTCTTCCAGAACACGCCGCTGCCGTCGTCCTTCAAATAGAGGAAGATTTTGCCGTTTTCCACCCGATTGGACACAATCTTGGGAACATCCCGGTCGATGCCGCTGACCGAAGCCGTATCGGTCGCCGTCCGCCGGTTGGCAAAATTCACTTGCACCTCCAATTTGCCGTTGGAGGTCGGCAGAATGTAATAACTACGCTTCCCGTCCTGCAGCACCGGCACCTCCTTTCCGTCAATCGTGGCGGTGGCCGTGTCCACCGGAATAAAGGTATCCACCGTGAAGCGATAGGTGAGCAGCCCAAGGTTGGTCGCCACCTTGTCGATATCCAGATGGATGGTCGGGTTGATCAGAAATACAGGCGCCGTCGCGAAGCAAAGCACGACGGTCAGTATCAGGTATTTTTGCAGCGTATAGCGCTGCATCCGGTATTCATTGTATTCGATCAGCGTTGCAAGCGGAATCGAATTCGGCCGCCGTCCCTCTTCCATGAAAATATATTCAAGCAGGCGCTCGGCGTCGGCCAGAGGGAAGGGCGGTATCTTGGGCCGCCCCGCTGGCGGCTCGATATCCCGCGCCTCCGCTAAAATTTCACAGGCCTCGACGTTCATCTCGTTCATCCACTTGATAAAATCCTTCGAACGAGTCAAACGGCGGAGCGAATGCAGCGCGTTCAGGTAGATGTCGAGCAGGGTGTCCTGCACCAGCGACTTGTCCCAAAGATAGCTGTAGGCCAGCTTGTACTGCTCTTCATAGGTAATCGCGAACAGACTCGCAAAGGCATTGCTGTCCTGGAGTCGTGCGTCGTCCACCAGGGAGGCGATATATTTGAGGTCAACACTTGACAAAGGGATTCACCTTCCTTTCCGCGGTGGATCCTTGGCTTTCAAAACAACGTTTCACCGGAAATCCCGCTTCTCCTAGCAAGCCATGCGCCGCTTGAAAAGCGAGATACGCGCGCGCTTTTTGTCGACAATCTGCATCTTCTGCGCGCCGATCGCCGCAATATCTTCCTTTGTGAAAGGAGGCTCTGCGGGAGTCAGATCCAAAGGCTCCTCGATAAAGTCCTCGATCGGGAAGATGTCGTCGAGGATCGCATAGCTCTCGTCGTCCTCTTCTTCCTCCGAAGCCTCTTCCTCGGCGTTCGCCCCGTTGATATTGTCCGTCAGGCGCATCGAAGAAAGGGCAATCAAACGGGTAATAGAGGTAATCTCATCCTCTCCGGCGTAGGCCGTACCAAAGGCGTACTCGATCGGATGGTTGTTTTTGTTGGCATTGTAGTCCCGCACCTTGTCCGCGAGCCGGTCCAAAAATACCGACAGATGCAGGTCGGAGCTCTTTTCATATAATATAATGAAGCGATTGCCGCCGTTTCGCCCGACGATGCACTCGTCGAGGGAGGCCATCGACAGGATGATCGAGAACGAGCGGATCAGGTTGTTGCCTTCCACGCGGCCGTACTGGGCGTTGACATCCTTCAGGGAGGTCAGCTCGATCATTGCTGCGCCCATCTCGCTCGGAATCTCCTTTTCCGCGTATTCATCGATGATCGAATCGATCGAGTAGCGGTTCGCAATCCGCGCGACCGAATCCGTGTTTGCGGCATAGGCCAGATTCGCAATATTTTGGTTCTGCTTTGAGTATAATGAGAAATCGACAAAGATACAAGCGAAACTTAAAAAAAGTGAGAGCCAAAGAAAGATGCATAGATGCATGACGTTTTCATCGGTCGTGATCTGCTGGTAGATATCGCTTGCGATCACGATCTGATAAAAGCACAGGGCGGCAAAGCCCATGAAAACAACGAGTTCCAGGGTCTTCATTTGGTCAAATTTTTTCATCATAACACACACCTCGTTTTGGGAACCGCAGGGCAGTCCCCCAGTCGGGAGCCGACATACTTTCTCACACAGGAGATGGCTATACGCATCAACTCACACATGGGAACTTTCAAGCTCCCTAGTTGATGGGATTTTCAACTCAAATCCGGATAGCAATATCCAAAAAGTATTCCGTGTCGGTTCTCGAAATCCGCAAAGTTCCACTATATTTATCGACCGTTTCCCGGATAGACTGAAGACCTATTCCGTGAAGTTTTTGTTTTTTTGACGAAAAAAAGGATATTTTCTCCGTTGTTTCTTGATTCAACGAGATGTCATAGTCGTTAGAGGACACAATATAGAGGGTCGAATCGTTCTGAACCTGGATGGAGATCGAAAATCGCCGGTTGGGGAGCGGGGCGTTTTTGGCAGCGTTGATCGCGTTTTCCATGATATTGCCGATCAGCGAACAAAATTCCGGATCGGACATCGGCAGTGACCCCGGGAGGTCTACCTGTAGGTTGGTGATGACCCCCTCCTGCTGGGCCCGGTCTTCGTAATAATTGATGATCGCGTTGATCGCCGGATTGCCGCAGTAGTTTTTGAGGACCGCGCCGGAGCTCTCCTTGGTGTATTCGCGGATATAGGCCAGGAGCGCCTGCGCATCGCCGGAGGCCGCCATCTGGGTCAGCAGGTGGAGCGTATGCTTGAAATCGTGGCGGGCATGGCGGTCGGCTTCAATCTGTGCCTGCAGATTTTCAAACTGCAGCATCTGGATATCGGCGATCCGCTGCGCCTCCTTGTATTCCTGGATGTGGACGTACTCGATCATATGTGAATAGAAGATCGTGGTCAGGTAGAGGTAGAGCACGAACAGGGAGCCGGAAAAGAAAAGGTAGGTGGGGTAGAGCAGGTTGACATGCAGCAGCCGATAACTTTCCGGCAGCAGGGCGATGTTCAGACCCAAAAACAAAATCGGCACAGACAGCCAGCCATACCAGAGGGTTTCCGGCGTGTTGGCCGGTGAAAAGAACCGGGTGTCGATACGGGAGATTGCAAAAAAGGCAAAAAGGCACAGCAGGGCGCAGAACACCAGATGTACCCCGAAGGCATCGGCCGCAAAAGCCATGTTCATATGCTCCGGATGCAGGGACGCGTCGATGATGCAGGAGATATTCGACGGAAATACGAACAGCACGACGGACCACAGGTAGATGACCAGGGTCCTGGCAAGTGTCAATTCGAGCGAGAAGTGGAACACCGGAAAATACAGCGCAAAAAAGAGCAGAAGCCCTCTATTATCATGGAAGAAAGTATAACGGCTCACAAGCGGCAGCGCAAGCACGCAGGCCATCCCAAAAATGACGCAGTCAACGATGATGACCGCTGGAGAGACCCGCAGAAAGGCTTTCGCAAAGAGATAGCAGCAAAAAAACACGGAGAACACGTTGACAGAAGCAGAAAGGTAATTCAAATTCGAGAAATCGATCATTTCTGTCCCTCCCGCAGCGAGTCAAAGATATAGTTCTGCCAGGTCTGCGTGATCTGCGAGGCCTTGCGCACCTTGATCGGGAAAACCGTTCCGTCCGTCATCGTACAGCTTCCCTTTTCGATGGTGCGGATCCGGTCCATATTGACGACAATGCCCTTGTTGATCATCAAAAACCGCTTGTCCCCCTCCAAA
>JAFUXY010000404.1 GCA_017477005.1 Lachnospiraceae bacterium
AGTTGCTACCGATTGGGGAAGCACGATGAGCAAATCCTATACAGGAAAACAGCAGTATCCCACTGTGACTTCTGTATATGGCTATACGGCGGACAATGAACAGACACTGGTGTATCTGAATTTTTCAGCTACCTATAAGGATTCAAAGGCTACACCGAGTACTGTTGCAGTATCCGACATAACATACAGTACCGCTAATAAAGAATATACAAATGGCACGAAAACTGAGATGGAGAAGGACGCAAACAAGAACTTTTCTGTCCAAGCAGGAAGCTACACGATTTCCATTTCCAACATAGCGGTGCCCAATGGATATGGCTCGAATTATTCTCTGCCGAGTGGAGGAGCGAGCGTAGGAGATGTTAGCTATTCTATCTCAACGAGGGAGGCATCCATTGTCGTATCGACGGACAAGAATGATTCCTACACTGGTACTTATAATGGCAATACGCAGTATCCGACAATTGTGGTGAAAGTGACGGATACGGCGAGCAAAAATGCAGCAACATGGCAGATAGATCGGGTCACAACAAATGGGGATGCGGGGTATACCTATCGTCCTATTGTTGATTCAACATCAGCAACGGTAGCATATTCCAGAATCAAGCTTACGCAAAATGATATAAGCGGATGCAATCTGGATGGGAGCGAGATTGCCGCCGTGACGTGGCCGGAGAAATCAATTCAGGCAGGAAGCTATACGGTGTCGGTGACAATGGATCCGAATGTTTTCAGCATTCCATCCGGAGGCGGCAGCGTTACCTACAAGATTGACCCGCTCGAACTCAAGATTGCCGTGAGTGGTATCACAAAGTCAGCAGATTACACAGGGGAGCCGTTGGATCAATCGAAGTATCTGATTTCAGGTGACCCTGACGGAGTTTTTACACAGGATACTGGTTGTGAATTACAATACTTTAACAATCAAAAAACTAAGCTTGAAGATGCACCATCGGAGGCAGGTACGTATTATGCACGCATCCTTATCAAGAAGGATTTGTCCAATTACAAACCTACCTACAACGGCACAGCATTGACGACTGTAGCAGAGGGGGGCAATAATTATTATTATGTGGATGTACAATATGTGATCAACAAGATTACGGTGACCTTGGAGGTATCGACCGAGGACAACAAGGAATTTTGGTATGATGAATCGGCACATTACCCTGAACTGACTGTGCAGGCGAACGATGAGAATAAGTCGAATGGCAACACGAAATCATCATGGAAGATTAGCAATGGTCAGCTGGATAAAGTATCAGAAGGAAAATACTTTGAAGCTTTGAACAACAACATTAGTGTAAGCTGGACGAACAAAAGTGGAGGTATGACGGGCAGCACCTATCCAGGCAAGTATGGTTACAGTGTGTCGGTGAGCAGCGGAAACGACAGCATCAATGCGACCGTGAAGGATGGCAGTGGAAACTATACGATCTTGGGTAATTTGAACGACACTACCTTTTTCACGCTAAATGAAGGCGAGAAGAATCTCGTGCTTTCCGTGGCGGACAGGGCGGCTTTGACGAGCGGAACCTTCTACAAGGCGACCTACGATACATCGAATAAGCCATCCGGAAAGGGAGAGGCCTTCAGCGATCCGACCATTTCCTTCAAGAAGCCTACAAGTGAGATCTCCACATCGGATATGTATACGGTGAGCCGAGACGCTTCCCTGTATACTTTGGGAGAGGGCGGCACGATTACCCTCACTGCGGGCGAGTATTATTACTTTGGAGATAATAAAGAGGATACAAATGCAAAGACAAGAACGCTGGAAGGATATACGACCTATCGCTGGTTCAATGAGGCTACTTTGAACCTGGACAAAGTGCCGGTGGCGTATAATGGCGGAAATCCTTCCACACCAGAGGCAACGGTGACGATTTGGAATGGAAGCATTTTTGAGAATCTGACGGAAAATACGCATTATACGACGAGTATTACTTATGCGAACGGAGCGGCGGCCGTAGGGAAGGCGACTCTGACAGCGAAGGCGATTACGAACAGCACTTCCTATTATATAGGGTCGGTTTCGAAAGACTATGATGTACAGGATGAGATTACACATATCGTTTTGAAAGCGAAGGCTTTGTATGACGCAAACGGCAGCAGACAGGAAGATAAGACCATCATTGATTCAAAAAACAGCATCAAGGGTACGAAGGACGGGTCGAATTATCGCTTGACGTACGACGAGGTGCTCTATACGGCGAAGAAGAACAACAATGCAAGCGCATTGGCGGTGGAGCTCTATTCGGGAACCTCCAATACGCCGTTGTCTGAGAGTAGCGCCTATTCCGTTTCGATCGTGAAGACAGCCGATTCCTCAGCAGCTACTTTGACTTCCTTGACGGGCGCAGAGACCTACAATGTC
>JAFUXY010000405.1 GCA_017477005.1 Lachnospiraceae bacterium
CTCCTGCGTTTCCTGCTGCACGATCGCCATTTCATCGGTCGATACATCAATATCCGTAATGGACGGGATCACATTCCGCATTTCATAATGCGCCGTCTGTCCTTCTTTTCCGCCAAGGTAGGCCGCCAATCTCACAGCGACCTCCGGATGCTCGCAGTTCGGATTCACACCGATGGCTTTCGCGCTGGCCAACGGCGTAAGCTGCACATCGCTTCCATCAATCTGAATCGTTGGTGGTACTGCGATCCCCAGATTCTCGACGCCGCCGACTGCCTCCGCCGCATTTTCATAATCCCAATTTCCGGAAAAGATTGCACCCACCGAGCCATCCGTCAGTCCCGCCATACCTGCGCCGTCAGCGTCGTTGATAAAGTTCTTGTTGGCTACAAGGTCAACCAGATAATCCGTGACCTGTACGCCTTTTTCTCCCCCGAAATCAATACCGGCTTCCTCGTCCGTCCCATCCTCTCCAAACATGGTGCATCCGTTGGACAGATAGAAGCATCCGCCAGACCAGCTATTCGACACCGGCACAGCCACCTTTGCCTTTTCCAGCATCGTATCGAGGCTTTTGACATCCTCTTCCGAGAATATGTTTTTGTTGTAAAACATGAACCAGTTGTTGGAGGTGAAAGGAACCGCATACACTGCATCCTCAAAGGTGACTGCGTCAAGAATCCCCTGCGGATTGTCTGCTTTGATCTGCTCCAAAGTGTCGCCGCCCAGTTCAGAAATCGCATTGGCGGATACCAGATTGGGAATCTGGTCGGCAGCAAACAGGTAGACATCCGCCGCTTTTTCCGGATCGTCCTTGATGGTCAGATAAGCGTTTCCTTCTCCGCATACCTCGTAGGTGAAATGAATATCCCAATTTTTATGCTCTGCGGCAAAAGCCTCGCACTCCGTTTTGATCCAATTTCCATTCTCCTCGTCCTGATCCTCCTGGGGTGTCCACACCGTCAGATCGCAGGAGATCGCCTCATCCCCTTGCGCGGATTGTGAGTCTGTCGATGTGCCGCCACCGCTGCTGCTTCCCCCACACGCCATCAGCGATCCTGCAAGTGCCATCGATACGATTGTCGCCAGCCATTTCTTCTTCATACCAAACCCTCCCTTTTTTGAATACAAAATAAAACTATAATTTATTTTCGTAAAGTTTAGTTACCTTCCATAGAATACCACTACTTCCGAATTCAGTCCATAGAGTTTTTTAATTTTATACAACTTCGCTAAATTGTATCCGGAGAATTTGTGCAATTCTTTCAATTCTGTTTCTCTTCGTTTACAGTTTAATCCACAAACATTATAATTAGATGAAAATTTCCAAGAAGAATAAGAAGGATTATGGCAACGCTTAAAGACATCGCCGCAAAATTGAATGTATCAACGAGCACGGTTTCAAAGGGAATGAACGGGGCGCCGGACATCAGTGAATCCATGCGCCAATTGATCCTGGACACAGCGGTAGAACTCGGCTATACAAAACGGAGCTCCCGCCAAAAAGACAAGAAGAAAATCTGTCTGTTTTTCGAAAATATTGATTATTATCTGGACGATGATTTTGGACACGATATTATTTTAGGCTTCAAGCAGGCGGCCTTTCGTGAAAACTGGGACGTAGAAGTGATCCCGCTCAGCCACGGCTTCCAAAAAAAACGCTCCTACGATGCCTTCATGCTTGGAGAAAAGATCGTCGGCTCGATGATCTGCGGTTTTGCGTTTGACGACCCCTGGATGAAAGATTTGGAAACGACAAAGGTTCCCACGGTTCTCTTTGATAATTACCTCCAGGAAAATCCCTATTTGGGATCCGTGGGTACGGACAGCCTGGAAGGAATGGAGCTGGCCGTCCGGCATCTTGTATCCCTTGGACACGAGCGGATTGCCTATTTGGCGGGGCCTGAGGATTCCTATATTGCCCGCATTCGCACGGACGCATACAGGCGAAGCATGCGGATGCACCATCTGCCGGTTGTCCCGGAACTGATCGCCCATGACTATTTTGTCTATGAATCGGCGAAGCCCTATACCAAAGACTTTTTAGAACACGGCGCGACCGCGATTTTATGCGGCAACGACCTGATCGCAGAAGGCGTGATCGATGAATGCAAGAAGGCCGGGCTTTCCGTACCGGATGAGGTCAGCGTGCTTGGCTACGATGACCTTCCTTCCACGGAAAAGATCGACCCTCCCCTCTCGACGATCCGGCAGGATCGGCTCATGATTGGCAAGTCCGGTTATTACATTTTGCACGCTCTGATAAACGGCGTCCCATTGAGCCGCAATCTGATCCGTCCAAGGCTGATCGTGCGAGGCTCCACGGCAATGGTCAAGCCAAGATAGGAGCTCATTCCTCATCGATGATCCGCTCGGCGATCCGGCGCCGGGACACGCCCTCATTCATCGCCTGCTTGCCGATTGCGCGATGCGCTTCATCCTCCGTCATCCCCTTTTGCTCCACCAAAAAGAATTTGGCCTTGTTGATGATGCGCAGATCCTCCAGCTTTTCTTCGAGCGCCAGCATCTGGTTTTCAATCTGGCGTATCTTGCTTTGATCGGCCAGCAGAAAGCGGATCATCTTGTCCATACGGCCGCGGGGAAAGGGCCTTGCCAGCACCAAGATCCCATGGTCTGTCACGGCCTGGGCCACATCCTCGTAGATGTCCTGCGGCACAACGAGCAGGATCGAAGCCCGGCACTGTTCGGTGATATCCACCGCCAGTTCCTCTCCCGTCTCATCCGGCAGCGGCGCATTGATAATGATCAAATCATAATATCGTTCCAAAATGCACCGCCTCGCCGTCGCTGCGCTCTTTTTGGTCTCCACGAGATGAACCGGATCGAGCGACCGTCCGGCGATTTCCAAAAACTGCCTCGATACAGAAACGATTAAAACGGAGTGCTGTATGTCTTCGAATTTCGGCATAGCTCCTCCTTGTCAGTGCCTGGCGTATTCCAAGAGTATCCCCTCCGGAACCACGGCCCGGATGAAGTCACTTTCCATAGCGATCTTGGCCGCCTCCTTTTTGGAGCTCGGAAGCAGCGCACCTCTTTCATCCATTTCCACCGGCAGCGGCAGCTTCTTTTCAATGCCCCAGAGACCGGCATGAATCAGCAGCGCATTCACCAGATACGGATTGCTGGAGGCATCCGGTGAACGCAGCTCAACGCGGGTTTTCTCCCGAAAGGTTTCAATATACATCAACTCGGATTTTCCCGCGCTGGACCAGTTCACCCGATCCGGCGCCGTATTGTTTCCCAGCCGCGCATAGGAGGCCTCCGCCGGGTTCAAGAACAGCGTCATATCGCGGATTTTGTCGATGATCCCGGCCGCTGCGTATTTGACCACGTCCCCTCCTTCGCGGTCGGCGGCATAAATATTGATATGATACCCGTTTCCCGGCTTTCCGGAAAGCGGCATCGGAGAGAAATCCGCCACGAGTCCAAAGCGATCCGCCACCGTGCTGACCGCCATTTTGAAGGTGGTCATCTGGTCTGCCGCCTTCAAGGGCTTGCCATAATGAAAGTCAATTTCATTCTGCCCGGGTCCCGCCTCATGGTGGGAGCGTTCGGGAACCAGCCCCATTCGCTCAATCGTCAGACTGATCTCCCTGCGTACATTCTCGCACCGATCGGCGGGCGCAATATCCATATATCCGGCGTAGTCATAGGGGATCCTAGTCGGATTCCCTTCATCGTCCTTCAAAAACAGATAGAACTCTGTTTCCGAGCCAAAGCGAAACGAAATCCCGGCATCCTCGGCCTTGGCAATCGCTTTTTTAAGCACCGCCCGCGTATCGGACGCGTACTCTTCCCCCTCCGGCGTGAATACATCACAGAACATCCGAAGCACCTTTCCGCTGCTCGGCCGCCAGGGCAGGATCGCCAAAGTAGCCGGATCCGGCTTCAGATAGAGCGACGCAAATGGGCAATCGGAAAACCCGGCGATCATTTTGGCGTTGATCGGCGCGCCCTCCTCAAACGCTTTTTTCACTTCGCCGGGCGTGACCGAAATATTTTTCTGCACCCCATAGGCATCCCGAAACGCCAGGCGAACAAACTTCACATCCTCTTCCTCAATGTATTTCAATACTTCTTCTATTGTATAGCTCATCGGCTTCTCCTTCTAAATAGTCGCGATCCGCGGTGAAATATCCTCCAACACATCCAATAATATCCGCACCGTATCAAGCGAGGTGAACATCGTGACGCCATTCATGATCGCGCATCTGCGGATCGCCACGCCATCCTCATAATGAATCCCCGAAAGGATCGCTCTCGTATTGATAATATAGCTCACATAACCAGCGCGGATGGAACGCAGGATTTCGTCGCTCCCTTCGCTGATCTTCCCCCGGATCCGCGTCCGGATTCCGGCCTCCTTCAAAAATACTCCGGTCCCGACCGTCGCTTCGATATTGAAGCCCAGTTCATAAAACCGCCGGACAAGGGGCAGCGCCTCTTCCTTGTCCTCGTCGGCAAGCGTGACGATCACGGTCCCGTATTCCTTCATCTTGATGCCGGAGGCCTGCAACGCCTTATACAAGGCGCGTTTCAAACTCTTGTCATAACCAATCGCTTCGCCTGTGGACTTCATCTCCGGCGACAGATAGGCATCCATACCATTTAATTTTTCAAACGAAAAAGCCGGCGCTTTGACGTACCAGAAATCCTTTTCCGGCAAAACCTTGTTCGCCAAGCCCTGCGCGGACAGGCTCTCGCCGAGCATTACCTTTGTCGCAATATCCACGAGAGAGACGCCGGTGGATTTGGATAAAAACGGCACGCTTCTCGAAGCCCGCGGGTTGACTTCAATGATATACACCTGCTCGTCCTCATCCACAATGAATTGGATGTTGTAGAGCCCCACAATTCCTATACCGACCCCCAGCCGCTTGGTATAATCCGCAATGGTTTCCTTGACCTTCTGGGAAAGGGAAAACGGCGGATAGACGCTCGTGCTGTCCCCGGAATGCACGCCGGTTCGCTCGACCAATTCCATAATCCCCGGCAAAAAGACATCGGTTCCGTCGCAGATGGCATCCACCTCCACCTCTTTTCCAACGAGGTATTTGTCCACCAGCACAGGCCTGGCCTCGTCCACCTCTACGGCGTTTTTCAGGTATTTCATGAGCATGGCTTCATTGGCGACAATTTCCATCGCGCGGCCGCCCAATACAAAGCTCGGCCGTACCAAAACAGGATAGCCAATTTCCTCTGCCGCCCTCATGCCGTCTTCGATCGTTGTCACGGCGATGCCCTTCGGATGGGGTATCTCGAGTTCTTCGATCAATTGGAAAAATGCGTCCCGATCCTCCGCCACAAAAATCGCTTTGGTTCCGGTGCCAATGATCTTGACCCCTCTTTTTTCCAAAGGCTCCGCCAAATTCACCGCCGTCTGTCCGCCCAGCGAAGCGATCACGCCTTCCGGCCGCTCCAACTCCAGAATATTCGTAATATCCTCGACCGTCAACGGTTCAAAATACAGCTTGTCCGCCGTTGTGTAGTCAGTAGACACAGTCTCGGGATTGTTGTTTATTACGATGGCCTCGTAACCAAGGTCGTGAATCGTCTTCACAGCATGCACGGTGGAATAATCAAACTCCAACCCCTGTCCGATCCGGATCGGCCCCGACCCCAAGACAATGATCTTTTTTCGATTCGACACGACCGATTCGTTTTCTTCCTCGTAGGTGGAATAAAAATACGGCACATAGCTTTCAAATTCGCTTGCGCAGGTATCGATCATCTTGTACACCGGGCGGATGCCATACTTCCTTCGCAGCTCCCAGATATCGTCCTCCAAACAGCCCGCCTGCTCCGCAATATCGGCATCGGAAAAGCCCATACGTTTGGCCTCATAGAGCGAAGTGCGATCCAATTTTATTCCCTTCGCTTCAAAGGCAATGATCCGCCTCATTGCGTCCAAAAAAAACAGATCGATCTTGGTTTTTTGATAAATCGTATGTACGTCAATGCCATACCACAGCAACGCAAAGATTGCGTAGATCCGGTCGTCAGTTCCCTCTTCAATGTAATGGAGCAGCTTTTCGATCGCCTCTTTTCGCCCCTCCTGCCCTTCGCGGACGGACAGGTTTTTTTCATCGAATTTGGCAATATGAATGTGGTTTTTGCCGTCCTCTAGGGAGCGAATCGCTTTGAGCAGGCTTTCCTCCATCGTCCGTCCCACGCTCATCGTCTCCCCGGTCGCCTTCATCTGCGTAGAGAGGACATTCGAGGCGAGGGTGAATTTGTCGAAGGGAAAACGCGGCATTTTAGTGACCACATAGTCCAGGGAGGGTTCAAAGCAGGCCGGCGTATTGGCAAGCGCAATCTCCTCCAAACGCAGGCCCACCGCAATCTTGGCGGACACCCTCGCGATCGGATAGCCGCTGGCCTTCGAAGCCAGGGCGGAGGAACGGGAGACGCGGGGATTGACCTCGATCACATAATAATCAAAGGATTCCGGATCGAGCGCAAACTGCACATTGCACCCGCCCTCTATCTCAAGCGCGCGGATGATCCGCAGCGCGCTCGAACGCAGCATCTGGTATTCTTTGTTGGTGAGCGTCTGGCTCGGGGCGACGACGATCGAATCTCCGGTGTGAATCCCGACTGGATCGAAATTTTCCATATTACAGACCGTAATCGCCGTATTGTTCGCATCCCGGATCACTTCGTATTCAATTTCCTTGTAGCCCTTGATGCTTTTTTCGACCAAGACCTGATGAACCGGAGAGATCGACAGCGCATGCTTTGTCATCTGCCGCATCTGGTTTTCATCCTCCGCAAATCCACCCCCGGTACCGCCCAACGTGAACGCCGGACGCAGGATCACCGGATAGCCAATCTCCTTTGCCGCCTCCATGCCTTCCTCCATACTCGAGGCGATCATGGACGGCACCACTGGCTCTCCGAGTCCTTCGCACAACGCTTTGAATTGCTCCCGGTCTTCCGCGCGGCGGATGCTCTTGGCCTTCGTTCCCAAAAGCTCTATTTCGCATTCCGCCAATACGCCCTTGTCCCAAAGCTGCAGCGACAGGTTCAACCCCGTCTGCCCTCCTATGCCCGGAATGATCGCGTCCGGTCTTTCATAGCGGCAGATCCGCGCCAGATATTCCAGCGTCAAAGGCTCCATGTACACCCGATCCGCAATCGCATGATCGGTCATAATCGTCGCCGGATTGGAATTGGCAAGGATCACCTCGTACCCTTCCTCCTTGAGCGCCAGCACGCCCTGCGTCCCCGCGTAATCAAATTCAGCGGCCTGACCGATAACAATTGGCCCGGAGCCGATGACAAGAACCTTCTTGATATCCGTTCGTTTTGGCATAGATCATCCTTCCCTCATCCACTCAATGAATTGCGCAAACAGCCCTGCGCTGTCGCAGGGACCTGGCGCGCTCTCCGGATGATACTGCACGGAAAAAGCCCTGTCCGCTTCAGCGCGCAAGCCTTCCACCGTGCCATCCAACACATTCCGGTGGGACACGGAGAGTCCGGTTCCGGGAAGGCTGTCCTCTGCCACCGCATAGCTGTGGTTTTGACTCGTAATCTCAATTTTTCCGGTTCGAAACTCCACGACCGGATGATTCCCGCCCCGATGTCCGAATTTCAGTTTGTACGTCTTCGCCCCATAGGACAAGGCCAGTAATTGATGCCCCAAACAGATGCCAAAGAGCGGCACCTTTCCGTGAAGCTCCTGCAGGGTACAAACGACCTCCGGCACGTCCATCGGGTCCCCCGGCCCATTTGAAATCAGCACGCCATCCGGATAGAGCGAGAGAATTTCCTTGCTGTCCGTATTATAGGGGACAATCGTTACATTACATTTATTTTGATTGAGCATTCGCAGGATATTGGATTTCATGCCGCAATCAATGGCGACGACATGGTGCCGTGGATGCGAGGTGCGGCTGTACCATTTTTTGACGCAGCTGCACCTCTTGACTGCGTCGTGCGGAACGGGCGTTTGCCGGATGATCGAAAGCCCTTTTTCAAGCGGCGTTTTGGCGCTCGTGATCAGCGCTCTCCTCGAACCGAGATCCCGGATGCTCCGCACCAGTTTTCTCGTATCGATGCCGCCAAGTCCCGGGATGTCCCGTTCCTCCAAAAGCTCCGGAAGGGAACGCACCGACCGAAAATTGGACGGATTTTCAGAAATATCACGGACGATCAGCGCCGAGATCGACAGCATCCGGCTCTCAAAATCCTCCTCCGTGATCCCATAATTCCCGATCAACGGATAGGTCATCACGACGGCCTGATTCGTATAGGACGGGTCAGAAATGATTTCCTGATATCCCGCCATCGACGTATTAAAGACGATCTCGCAGACCGCATCCTTTGCACCGCCAAATCCCGTCCCAACATATTCACTTCCGTCGTCTAAAATCAGCTTTCTATTTTCCGTCATAGGTAGTCACCTTCGTATTTTCGGTTTGCGACAGAGCCGCTTTGACAAACTCACGAAACAATGGATGGGGTCGATTGGGTCTCGACTTGAATTCTGGATGAAACTGCACGCCCAGATAAAACGGATGATCGGCCACCTCCACCGTCTCCACCAGATTTCCATCCGGGGAAAGACCGGAGATGGTCAGCCCGGCCTCCGAAAGCGCCTCTCTGTAGGCATTGTTGAACTCATACCGATGCCGGTGCCTCTCGTGGATATCCCGGGTTCCATAGCAGCGTTCGATCAAGGTATCCGACTTGATTTTGCAGGGATAACTCCCCAGCCGCAGCGTTCCGCCCTTATCCATCTCATCGGACTGCCCCGGCATGACATCGATGACCTTGTGCGCCGACGCCTCCTCAAACTCTCCGGAACAGGCGTCTGAAATGCCCGCCGCATTCCGGGCCCATTCGATTACCGCTATCTGCATGCCCAGACAGATGCCAAAGTACGGAACCCGATGCGTCCTTGCGTAATGCGCCGCACAGATCATCCCCTCGATCCCTCTGTCTCCGAACCCTCCGGGGACAATGAGACCGGATACCCCCTTCAAGCGTTCTTGGACATTGGATGCAGAAATATCCTCGGAGTCGATCCAGTCAATATGCACATGCGTATGCAGCGCAAAA
>JAFUXY010000406.1 GCA_017477005.1 Lachnospiraceae bacterium
ATAATTGAACTGAATCTGGCAAAAATCCCAGTCGTAGGCATCGAGCAGGGCGAGAAAGCTTTCGGTTCCGCCGTGGAACGAAAAGCCGATGTTTCGGATCTGGCCGGATGCTTTCTTTCGCTGACTAAAATCCACTACTCCCAAGTCGATTAATCGCTGCCAGCTTTTGACGTCGTTCAACATATGCATCAGGTAATAATCGACATAATCCGTTTGCAAACGATCCAATTCTTCATTGAAGAAACGGTCAAAATCTTCGGTGTGTTGGATGCGGTAATGAGGCAGCTTTGTCGCAATCCGGATCTTGCGGCGGCAGCGATAGGTCTGAAGGAAGGCGCCCAGGCAGGCTTCGCTTCCCGGATACACATAGGCTGTGTCAAAATAATTCACGCCTCGCCGTACCGCATAACGCAGCAGGCGGTTCGCCTTTTCCTGGTCGATCCGTCCGCCCTTTCGGGTGAAGCGCATACATCCAAAGCCCAAGGCGGAGAGTTGTTCTTGATTTTTGGGGTTGATTCGATATTGCAAGGCAGCTCCTCCCGAAAATTACGGAAACGCTGATTAAAGCGTTTCCTTTGTGCCAAATCGCAGCACGAAGTGCATTCCTATGCGATTTGTGTGCATGGTTTTTGTAGAAATACGATTAAATCAGCACTTCCTTACATAACATTGTATAAGCGAATGCGGTGCATCAGCCATGCAGACCACTCACCGATACCCTGTCCGGTTCTAGAGGAAACCGGGAAGATCGGCGCGGATTCATTGATCGAACGCAGCGAGGCATGGCAGCGATTCAGGTCGAAGCCAGTCATATTGGCAAAGTCCATGCCTGTGACGATCACCGCGTCGCAGATCGCAAACATATACGGATATTTGAGCGGCACGTCTGAGCCGTCCGCCGCCGACAGAACCACGATATTCATGGTCGCACCCGTGTCCCAGGCGGCGGCCGAGATCAGCACCCCCAGATTCTCGAGAATCGCCACATTGACATCCTCGGCGATCATTTCCATCAGCCCAAGGCGGGATCCTTCGGCCGCCACATAGGGCCACATACCGCCCGTATGAAACTGGATGATGTGGCTGCAGACTTCGGACAGCCGGTAGGCATCGTTGGTAGTGTCCAAATCGGTACATAGACAGCCAACCCGGTATTCGTTGGACAGATAAGGCACCGTCCGGTGAATCAACTCGGTCTTCCCGGAGCCGGGCGCGCCCATGACATTCAGCATGAATATGCCCATGTCTTTGAGCTGTGTGCGCAGCTCGTTGGCCTCCTCGTCGTTTTTCAACGAGTCAGCTTCTTCAAGTTCAATCAATTTGATATGATTATTCATCTGATTCTCCCCTCTTTACTTCAAACCGCAGAGTGACCATGGGTACATTTTCCGCAAAGATTCGAATGGATCCCAATCCCGTTTCCCCCATACTTTTGACATAAATTGCCGCCTGTCCACCCGAAAGCGCGATCACCTTTGGCCCGGCGACACGGATACAGCCCGAGGTCTCCACCCGCAGGGATTCGCCGAAGTGCGTCATTAGATTGTCGTGTTCATCGACTGCGCGAACCCGGACAGCCGCCACGTCATAGCCAGTGGTCTCATCCAAGACGGTATGGCTTGTCGTCGTAGCCAGATGCACCGAAGTCGGACGGGCTTTGATGATAACAGATTCTACTTTGTTGTTGTTGATGGCCTCAAAACGCAGCACATCCTCACCGCCCCGCAGGGTCATGTATTTGCGATACAACCGCTCGATATCGTGTTCATCGAGGGAGAGTCGTTTTTTGAGCCGCTTCGAGGAAGCGCGTCCCCGAAAACTGGCCTTTTTTCCCTGATTTTTCATCTGGTTCAGATAGCGTTTCAAGGTGCGGCGGGCAGACGGAGAAAAATCCGCCCAGGTCACTTCTTTTCCGATATAGTCCCGAATCAGGATCGGGCCATGCCGCATATGGGAGTAGGAAGACTGCTTGGAGGTGTATTCCCGGATCAGTGCTTCCCCCCGATACATACGCACCTTTTCTGCGTTCGAGAGGATGTAGGATTCGCGTCCCTCATCAAAAATCTGCCCCTGTGAGAAAAAGTCTCCGGCCACATAGAGCGTTTTGCCCTTGGCTGGCGCCGAGGCGTAGATATAGGCTGCTGGTTTGGGGTTTCGAAAGGCGTCCATGACGCCATGGTAATGCATCCCGTCCTCTTCTCCATAGGGAGTACAGGCCGGAAAATCACAGAAGCTATCGCCGAAGCCGCCCAGATATTCTTTTCGGGCTTCGATCGCGTTCAGAACCTTTGCATGCAATAATAACTGTGCCACGCCCTCTTGTTCACTGTGAAACGGCGGGGCAGGGCAGTTGTGTCCGGCGTAGGACCAAAGCAGATAGGGCTTGGCCATATCCGGTGTCACCTTGGATTTTTGCCGCAGGATTGGCTTCTTGCCATCGTAGGTACTGTCCTCAAAGGAGAACACATCCTCGGCCAGTGGCGTGGACAGGTCGGTGCGGCTGCCCCCTGTAGGACGGCTCGGATCCAGCTTTCTGGCCAGTTTGTTGGTTTTGTCGTAGAAGAGCGCGTCGTTGAAATGCGCCAGACGCACACCCCACAAAACGACGGAGGGGTGGTTTCGTTGTTCCACGATCATCTGGTGCGTCATTTTCAGAAGCGCTTCCTTGGCTACCGCGTCCTCAATCTGACCGATGCCCGGGATTTCGGGGAAGACCAAAAGCCCCAGTTCATCGCAGCTATCCAAAAAATGATGAGATTGCGGATAATGCGCCGCCCGAACAGCATTACACCCCAATTCCTGCTTCAAGATGCGGGCATCCTCCCGCTGCAGGCTTCCCGGCATAGCATACCCCACATAGGGATAGGTCTGGCTGCGGCAGAGCCCGCGGATCGGAAGCCGTCGGCCGTTCAAATAGAATCCGCCCATCTGCCAGCGAATATGGCGAAAACCGATGCGATCGGTATGGACATCCACGGTCTCGCCATCCAGCCGCAGCTCGGTCCGCATTTCATAACAAACCGGCGAAGCCGTATCCCAGAGATGGATGTCTCTCGCCAGCGTAGCGGTCTGTCCGCTTTCGGGCAGGGGTTGGTTGGCGATCTGCTTTCCGTCCAAAAACTGGCAGATCACAAGCCGTCTTTGGGCGAGGCGTTCGCGTCCGGTTTGAGAAAGCGCGATATGCGAGAGGATGTTTCCGGTCATCTGCACGCTCTTTAAGCGTTCCAGGCTCATGCCCTTTGTTTTCGGTGCTTCAAAAAGCGTGGGCTGATAAAACACATCGGTCAAATGTACCGGAAGCTAGATATCGAGGTAGACATCCCGGTAGATACCCCCCATTAATAGCTCGTTCCATTCCTCGCCGAGATAGGGCAGCACCGATGATCTTCGCGAATCAACGCGGACGGAGATCAGATTGTCGCTTCCAAACGAGACTGCGTCTGTGATGTCAATTGTAATCTTTGTGAAGCCGAGCTTTTCATCCGCCACCTGAAGGCCGTTGACAAAGACCTTGTAGTGGTAGGCGACTCCTTCGAAGGTCAGAAGCAGGCTTTGTCCCTCCCAGTCGCGGGGGATGGACAGCCATTGCTGGTAGCCACAAAGCGCTTCTCCGGCGTTGTCGTTGAAGTAATGTAACGGAATTTCACGTATGGCGTGCGGCAGTCTCACCTGGATGCCGCTTTTGTCGGACGCGCCGGTCAAAGCGTCGGACCATTTCTTGAAGAATATCCAGTTGTCGTTTAGATACAGGCGGTTTGTGTTCATAGTTTAATTCGCGTGGGCTTCAAACAAGGGACGTACTTCTTTGTTCAGCACTCTGCGCAACAAGATCACGCACATCAGGACAGAGGCGATTTCTGCGATTGGAAAGGCCCACCACACCAGATTGATATTTCCAAAACGAGACAGTACATAGGCTGCCGGAAGCAGCACCAAAAGCTGTCGGCTGATCGAGATGAGCAGGGAGTTGGGCGCGTGCCCGAGCGCCTGGAACATCGCCATGCAGATCACTGAAATGCCTGCCGCCAAAAAATGGATGCTGATGATCCGCAGCGCCGGAATGCCAATGGCGAGCATGTTTTCGGAGGCGGAAAACAGCAGCAAAAGCTGTGTCGGAAAGCATTGAAACACAGTGAAGCAAATAAGCATGATCGAGATCGAGGCGACCAGCCCCAGCCGCATCGCCTGCATGATCCGCTCCGGCTTTCGCGCGCCGAAATTGTAGGAAACCAGCGGCATCATCCCGTTGTTGAGTCCGAAAATCGGCATAAAGGTGAAGCTCTGCAGCTTGAAATAGACGCCGAATACGGCTACAGCGGTCGATGAAAAACTCACGAGGATCTTGTTCAGTCCAAAGGTCATGACAGAACCCACCGCCTGCATAAAGATCGACGGCAGCCCTATTCCGTAGATGGATTGAACCGTCTCTCTTGTCAGAGGATATTTTTTGAAGGAAATTGAAATCTCTTTATTGAAGCGGAGATTAAAATAAATGGCAAGGGCCGTTCCCAAAATCTGGCCGAAAATGGTCGCTACCGCGGCGCCAGCCACACCCATTTTGGGGAAGGGGCCGACTCCGAAGATCAGGATCGGATCCATAATGATATTCGTGACTGCGCCGACGATCTGGGTGATCATCGAATAAAAGGTCTTTCCGGTAGCTTGCAGCAGCTTTTCAAACATGGTTTGCCCAAACATCCCAATCCCCAGGATGCCAATAATGGTC
>JAFUXY010000044.1 GCA_017477005.1 Lachnospiraceae bacterium
ATGCGTGATGGATGGATCGGATGGGCGGAAAGCCACAGAGTGCTTTGTGGATGGATCGGATGGACGGAAAGCCACAGAGTGCTTTGTGGATGGATCGGATGGACGGAAAGCCACAGAGTGCTTTGTGGATGGATCGGATGGACGGAAAGCCACAGAGTGCTTCGTGGATGGATCGAATGAATGGAATGCCACCGAAGGCTATATGGCTTTGATCCGCCGGAACATCGAATACGAGCATTACATGACTACCGGGAGAATCCAAGACAGGGAACTGGTGGAGGAATTGTACCAGCTCATTTGCGACATTGTCTGCGTGAAGAGGGAGAGTGTCCGCGTCGGTGGAGAGGATTACCCGTATGAGCTGGTAAAGTCACGGTTCCTGAAGATCCAGCAGCCACACATCGAGTATGTGATGGCGGCCATGAGGAATACGACCAGCAAGATCCACGACATCCGGTCCTACCTGATCACGGCGCTATACCGGGCACCGGACACGATGAACCACTATTACCAGCAAGAAGTGGATCACGATTTTTACGGAAGGGAGGATGCCGGATGAGGGTGTCGCTTCTAGAACGCTGTCCGAAGCTTGCGGAGGAATGGTCAGACAAAAATGGTACCTTGGATCCCGATCAAGTGTCCTATGGCTCCAATCGCAAAGTTTGGTGGAAGGGTAGCTGCGGCCACGAATGGGAAGCTTGCATCAAAAATCGAGTGAAAGGCGTGGGGTGTCCATATTGTTCGGGGAACCGGTTGCTTAAAGGATTTAATGACCTTGCGTCCGTCAGCCAATTGCTGGTCACAGAGTGGTCGGATAGGAACAAGGTGCAGCCGGATGAGGTTATAGCCGGGTCGCCGAAGAAAGCGTTTTGGAAATGCGGCATTTGCGGCGGCGAATGGGAGGCGAGGATTGCCGATCGAATGAACGGCAGCGGATGCCCTGTCTGTTCTTTTGCGAAGATACAGACCGGTATAAACGATTTTGCAACTTGGTATCCGGAGCTTGCAGAAGAATGGTCGAGCCGGAATGGCGCTTTAAGGCCGGAAGTTCTCAGCGCAAAAGCGCGGGTTAAGGTTTGGTGGAAATGCCGAGATTGCGGACATGAATGGATCCGGTCAACGCATTTCCGAGCAAAAGGTAGCGGCTGCCCGGAATGCCACAGGAGGAATGTGGCTGACCTGCAAAGACGAAAGCGGAAGCTGAGGGAGTCGTTCCCCAAGAAGCTTCCGCAGGCGGCCGTCCGGTATTACGCATCCGAAGGGAAGATACCTTTTTTGTGGCAAGACGATGAGGCGATCGGGATTCCATTGATGGCATGGTTTCCGGACAGGAAAGGAGCAATCGAGATAGCCGGGCGAAGTAATCCGCAGGGCAGGATGAAAATCCCGGACAGGATAAAGGACTCGCTCTGCCAGAAGGCGGGGATCCGGCTCGTCCGGATTCTTGGGGAGGTCGAAGAAAAGCATGGAGGCGTGATCTGCATCCGCAGGATGGACGGCGCGAACGAGGCTCTTTTGGAGGCGGTTAAAAAGGCATTTGAGATCATCGGGTACAAGGTGGATGCAGACGTGGACAGAGACTGGAAGGAAATCCAGGATTATTATTTGGAGAATATGCTGGATAGAAAAATGCAGGATAGCCAAATTCGGATGGGAGGAAGCGGGAATGAGGATACGGGATGCGCCGTTTTTCGGCGTTGATATGGGAAATGGAGCGTATATGCAGGCTTCGATACGCCGTGAAGGCACTATGTTTTTTATCACATAGCGTGCACGGTTTGCGATAGATGGTTACAAGGTGTGACAGGAAGTATTTTGGACGAGGAGGGAGTGATTGAAGATACATGACAACGGGAAGAGACCCGATGAAAGAAAAAAGAACATGGACGCAGAAGGACGGAAAGTAGACCTGATCATCAAGGCGCTCACCGTCCTTTTGTTTTTCCTGATGATGCTGTTCATCATTTTGCTGTTTAAGGCCTGCTCCGGCAAAGATGCGTTGTTCGCCCCGCCGGAATATGAGGAGGGAGCGGAGTACGAGGATGACGGCAACCCGAAGGCGGATCCGGAGCGGCTGAACATCGCGGTATTGCCGGATTACACGGTGACGGCATCCAGCCCTTATATCCTGATTCCTTATCCCAAGGAAAATGCGAACGACGTGGAATTCGTGTTCAGGGAGCAGGACACCGGGGACGAGCTTTACCACACCAAACGGATACGGCCGGGCACGGTGGTCCGGATAGACGCTTATGACTTCGCCGAAAACGGAAAAAATGAAATCTTTGTGGAAGTGAAGCTGTTCAACCACAAGACGTGGGAAGAGATCGCGAGCGCGGTGGCGCTGGAGACGGAGATTAGGAGGAAGTGAGCGAGGCGGCACCCTAATAAAAAACACATTCAAGAAATGGAGGATCAAGACATGAAGAAAAGAACAATCAGAAGACTCAGAAGGACATTGGCAAGCATAACGCTTGTGGCAGCTATGGCGTTCTCGGTGCTCGCGGGGCAGACAGCGAGGGCGGAAGACGTGACCGTGCCGTCCACGGGAAGCGAGGGCAAGAACGTGACGGCGACGTTCACGATCGACGACGACACGCTGGCGAGCCTGGGATATTCCGCCGTGGCAAGCATACCGGTGTCGATGACGCTTTCCTACAACTCATCGAGCAAGCTGTTCACCAATTCGGGAACAGTGTACTGCTCCGGGGTGCTGGACAGCGGGAAGAAAGTGTCGGTGACGGTCAATGAATCGGGGGAGAAGTACGGCAAGGTGTACGACTCCACGGAAGCCGCGACAAGCGTAGTAGGGAAAACAGGATTCTCCGTGTCGCTTTCCAAGACGGCGTGGTCGAAGTCGGAATGCCAGGAAAACCTGACGAAGATCAACAACAGCGAGGAGGCGACAAAGACGGGGACGCTGACCATATCGGTGCCCGGAAAGGGGTTCATCCCTTCGGGGACGGGAACCTTCAAGACCTATGCGCCGCTGGCTATTTCAATGACGGATGCTTGATGGAGAAGATGGAGAAATAGACGATGCACGAAATCAGAATACGGACACCGGCGGCATGGGAGCTGCTGGCAGCATTGCTTATGACGCTGGCATTGCTTGCGAAACCAATGGATGCGAGAGCTGCCGCGGACGACATTACGGTGACAATGGACGCGGAGATCGCGCTTACATTAGACAATAGCAACCCCGCGAATAAAAAGATGACCGGCGAAGGTGCAATTTATGGCGCTTGCGAGAATGGCGCGTCTCATGGATTTGTGAGGGCAACGATTCCTGATGCGCTTACAATGACGACTCCGGCAGGAAACAAGACTGCCCCGGCCGGGATGGCGGTGGAGTTTGCCGGATCGATCAACGCTAGGAAGGGCAGGGCGAATTACGA
>JAFUXY010000407.1 GCA_017477005.1 Lachnospiraceae bacterium
TTTCTCGTCGAAATCCATCTTCACCTCGTCGAGCCAGTGCCGGGTCTCTTCGTACATCGTCTTGTGGTCGATCCATTTGAAAGGTCCAACGCCCTTCATTGGAAAGCGACCCAAAAACATATTTTCCGCCACCGTCCTGGCCGGAATCGGCTGAAGCTCCTGATGCACCATCGCGATCCCGTGCTTCATGGCCTCATCCGGGTTGCCGATATGCACCTTCTGTCCGTCGATCAAGATTTCTCCGGTATCCATTTTGTAGATACCGAACAGGCATTTCATCAACGTCGATTTTCCGGCACCGTTTTCCCCCATCAGGGCGTGAACCGTGCCGGGACGAATGGACAATTGTACGCCATCTAAGGCCTTTACACCGGGGAAGGATTTGCTTACGTTTTTCAATTCGAGCTTATACTCCGCCATTCAATCCTCCTTTCTCCAAAAAAAGCGCGGGGTGAAATTGCTCGCTCACCCCACGCATAGTGTCTGATAATCCGTCGCGCGGTATAGAATCCGTGAAAGATTATTTCACCAAATCCAGGATTTCCTGCGCATTGTTGGCCGTCACCTTCTGGTAATCGCAACCAATGTAATAATCGTTGGACTCGCCGTTCACGAAGTTGATCGCTGCGTCCGCCGCGCTGTGGGACTGCGCAAAGTGGTCATTGAATACGGTACCAGTCATCGTGCCGTCGATGATGTCTTCAAGAGCCTCCGTCAGAGCGTCTACACCGAGCAAGAAGATGTCCTTGCCTACTGTGCGGTTGGCCGCCTGAATCGCCTGCAGCGCGCCAAGCGCCATAGCGTCGTTGTTGCAGAACACAACTTCGATGTCGTTGCCGTTCTCAGAAAGAGCGTTGGAAACGAGCTGCTGTGCCGTCGCCTGATCCCAGTTTCCTACCTGGTCATCCAGCTCGTTCACTTCCAGTCCAGCGTCCTCGAGAGCCTTCACGGAGTACTCGGTACGATACTGCGCGTCTACGTTCTCCGGATCGCCTTCGATCATGATGTAATCAATTTTGCCGTTGCCGTTCAGATCTACCGTATCCAGGCCAAGGTCTGCTACGATCTCGCCCTGATAAGTTCCGGACTGACGCGCATCGCAGCCTACATAGGTCACATTCCAGCCGTTCTCTTCCCAACGCGCTTCTTCGTCGGCATCCGGCTCGCGGTTGATGTAGACAAGCGGAATACCAGCGTCTACCACCATATCCGTGATCGAAGCAGCAGAAGAAGAATTGACCGGGTTCACGATCAAAACGTCTACGCCGTCGGTAATGAAGTTCTGAATCTGGTTGGTTTGCGTCGCCTGGTCATTGGCGCCGTCCACAATGGAAATGTTGTCTGCTGAGAAGCCCTGCGCTACCAGATAATTCTCCAACTCGGTACGGAACAAGGTCATGAAGTTGTCGGCGAACTGATAAATACAAACGCCCACCTTCTTATCGGCCAGATCGCCGCTTGCCGCCGTAGCATCCGCCGCTGCATCAGCAGTCTCTTCGGCCGCCGCATCGTCTGTCGTCTCTTCCGCCGCCGCATCATCGGTCGCCGTCTCCTCGGCCGCCGTGTCCGAACTCGTGTCTGTCGAAACGCTGCCCCCGCCGCCGCAGCCAGCCAGCAGGCTTGCCGTCATCGCAAATGTCATAAATGTAGCCAGTAACTTTTTCTTCATAGCACAAAACCTCCTTACAAAACAATAAAGTTTAACGATGTGCTATGATTGTAATGATCCGGCTTCCAAAATACCATAAAAAATCCTTTGAAAATTCTTTGAATTTCTATTATTTCTATATAATTCTACGACAGAAGCATCCGGTCGGTATCCAGCTCCTTTCCAACCGCCTCCTTGAACAGCGTCAAAAGATCCGCCACGGTCAGTCCCCGCCGTTTCTCCCCGGAAATATCATAGAGGATCCGCCCCTGATCCATCATCAGCGTGCGGTTGCCGAGATCCAAAGCCGACTGCATATTGTGGGTAATCATCAGGCAGGTGATATGGTGCTTGGCAACGATCTCTTCAGTCAGAGCCAGCACCTTTTCCGCCGTTTTCGGATCCAAAGCCGCCGTATGCTCATCCAAAAGGAGCAGCTTTGGCACGGAAAAGGTCGCCATCATTAGTGTCAACGCCTGCCGCTGTCCTCCGGACAACAACCCTACCGGCTGCTGCATCCGATCCTCAAGTCCCATATCGAGCGCAGCGAGGCGTTCGCAAAATTCCTTTTTGTCTACCTTGGAAATCCGTGACAGCCACCCTCCCCGTCCCGAAGCGAGCGCCAGATTTTCCTCAATCGTCATTCCGGGCGCACTGCCAAGCATCGGATCCTGAAACAGCCGCCCGATGTACTTGGCCCTGTGGTGCTCCGGTGTCAATGTAATATCGTCCCCGTCGAGTGTGATGCTTCCCTGGTCGGTCAGAAAGCTGCCCGCAATAGCGCCAAACAACGTGGATTTCCCGGCGCCGTTGGCACCGATCAGCGTAATAAAATCTCCGTCCGCTACAGACAGCGACAGATCACTGAGCGCTTCTTTGGCGTTTGTCGTGCCGGGGTTGAAGGTTTTATAAAGATGCGAAAGCTCAAGCATGCCCTTCCCCCTTTCCGCTGCGATGCTGTAAACGGCGCTGCAATACCGGAATCTGGCTTCGAATATAGGGGCCTGCAATGGCCGCCACGACAATGACCGACGACACGAATTTGAGCATGAAGGCAGGCATCTCAAAACGAAGCGCGATCGTATAGACCAGCCGAAAGACAAAGGCGCCAAATACAGCGCCGACCGCCCGCACCGGAATCCGCCGCCCAGTTCCCGCAAAGGCATTTCCGATCAACAGCGACGCCAAGGCCACGGTCAGCATCCCGGTTCCGATATCAATATTGACGCTCTTTTGCGACTGCGCCAACAGGCAGCCCGAAAGCCCCGTAAAGGAATTGGCAATGCAAAGCCCGATGATCGTCGTATAGACCGGATCAATCGAAGAAGACCGCACCATATCCGGATTGTTCCCGGTCGCACGGATGGCAAGCCCCATTCTCGTGGCCAAAAATAGCGTCAAAAACAGCACTACACAGACGACGGCGGCCAGGACGACCACCGTTTTATACTGTTCCTTCAGCGGCGTGTCCGCCAACAAATCTTTCATCCGGCTGAAAACGGTCTCGGTCTGGTTCATATTCAATAATGAAGAATTTCCCATGACCGCGATATTGACCGAATACAGGCCGGTATTCACAACGATACCGGCCAGCAGGCTGTCTACGCCCATCTTCGTCTGCAAAATGGCGGTCACGAGCCCGGACAAACCCCCTACGCCCATCGCCGCTGCAATGGACAGATAGGGATGTCCTGCGATCGCGACCACTGCACCGACAGCCGCCCCCAAGGTGAAGCAGCCGTCGGTGGACAGATCGCAGACATTCAAACAGGAATAACTCAAAAATAATGCGAGTACGGTCAAAGAGCTGATCAGCCCCAGCTCCAAAGCGGTTTGCACCAAAGATAATGCGTTCATTACTCTTCCTCTTCGAAGGAATCCGCCGTCTCAATCGGCAAAATCTGTGTGCAGAAAGGCTCAAAGGTGGATTTCAATTCCTCAAAATCAAAGCCCAGGGTCTCGCAGATTTCGGTATTGATCGTCGCCGTCCCGTTGTCAAAGGTGCGTACCGGCGTGGAAGCAGGCTCGGCTCCGTTCACCAGGATATCACAGATCATATCCGCTGTTTCTACCCCGAGATTGGCATAATCCACACCGTAGCCCAAAAGCGCGCCGTTCAATGCGAACGAATCTGCCCCGGTATAATGCGGAATCTTTGCGTTGGCAAAGGTTTCATAGATCGCGAGCTCTGAATTCATGATCGTGTTGTCGGTCGGGGTGAAAACCGCGTCCACGCCATCGGCTACCAACGCTTCGGCCGCCATAGCTACCTCATCTGCCGTAGTTCCGGTGCGTTCTACATATTCCACACCCTTCTCCTCCAGATACGCCTTCGCGTCCGCAATCGGCGTTTCCGAAGAATCCTGCCCCACATCGTAGAGCAGCCCAATCTTTTGCGCGTTCGGATTGGCAGCAAAGATCAGATCCATGATCGCGTTCGAATCGAGGAAATCAGAGGTGCCAGTCACGTTTTGCCCGGGATTCTCCAAAGATTCTACCAACCCGGCCGATACCGGATCCGAAACCGCAGCAAACACCACCGGTACCTGGCTGTCTTCGGTCGCCGCCTGCATCGCCATCGCCACCGGCGTAGCCACGCCCACCATCAGATCCACGTCGTCTGCCTCGAAGTTGGCGATAATCTGATCCATGACATTGGCGTCCGCATTGCAGTTGTCATAACTGACATCGAAGGTCACGTTGTTCTCGCTTCCCAACTCTTCAAGCCGGGACTGGACATTGTCTACGATCTGGTTCAAGGACGCATGGTCTACATAGTTGCAGATACCGATATGGAAGCTGTCTCCATCCGCCGCTGTATCCGAAGCATCGGCTCCTTCTGAATCCTCTGCCTCTTCTGCCGCGCTCTCTGTCTCCCCAGAGTCCGCCTCTGCTGTTGTGTCCTCTGCCTCTCCGGCCTCCGCTTCCGTCGCCGTCTCCTGTGTCGTCTCGTTCGAGCTGGTGCCTGTGCCTCCACAGGCTCCCAAGAACAGGGTCATCGTTGCCGCCAGTACCAAAGCCAGTTTCTTTTTCATAGGGTGTCTCCTTTCTTTGGGCAGGGAATCCTTTGCCTGTTGCAAAAGCCTTCCCTACGTTTCACATTTGGGGACAAAAAAATCCTGTCCCCGCAATCTACTACTTGCTGGGACAGGATAGTTCATCAAA
>JAFUXY010000408.1 GCA_017477005.1 Lachnospiraceae bacterium
GCTTCCTTGACCCCCTGCCGGTACGACTGCAGCGACCAAAATTGCTCGGTCATCCCCAGATCCATCCCCGGCGAAATCGCCCGATCCGCATACACCGGCAGCACCATTGCATAATCGAACACCTCGCTGCTCTCGGCCTCTTTGTAACTGAGTGTGCCGATCTCGATGATATCCTTGATCTTGCCCATAATCCCCTTCGCCAAAATATTGCCGCCGGACTTTGCCACCGATAGCAATTTTTCTCGTTCCGTCGCGTCAATCTTGAGCTTTCCTTCAAGGTTCAGCGTATGCAGATCCCCTTTTTGCCCGATCCAAAAATACGCCGTGAAATCGCCGGTCATACTGCGAACCATCCCGATGGTCTCCTCCGCCAGCAGACGCAAATGCAAGGCCGGCTTTCTTTCAAGCCCCATATCCGCCATATATTTCTCCACAGAACGCAAAAGCGTATCGAAATCATCGCCGGTGTTGTTGATTATTACTTTTTCTGAACGCATGGACAACCTCATTTCTCAAATCTGTTCCGTCAACGGAACCGTCTCTATTCCTCGAAATCCAGCAGGTCTACAAAGCCTGTGATCTCAAATACTTCCATCAAATCTTCATTGGCGCCGCGGATGATCATTTCACCCTGCACCCCGCTCATCTTCTTTTTCGATCGAAACAGCTCCCGAAGTCCCGCAGAAGAAATGTAATCCAATCCGGACAGATCGTAGATCAACTTCTGGACACCGGAAAAAGCGTCCTCCATCGCAGCGGAGAGCTCGGACACGGTCATCGTGTCCAATCGTCCCGTCAGCGCCACCGTCAGTGTTTCCTCGTCTCTGATTTTTTCAATCGTCATCTCGACTCCTATTCTCTCACCAAATGATCGTGCTTCTCCATCCAGACACCGCATCCCGCCGGATTCACAGATTCATCCATTGGCCACACAGACCTTCTCACCCCTGCGGCTCTTCCGGCGCGTCTACCGTCGCCAACGGCCGCTTGATCTTCTTGGTCGCGCTCTTCAGGAACGGATATTGGCGCACGACAAGACCGACCAACGCCTTGTAGGTAGGCTGCTTCTTGTTGTAGGCATCGAGCAAGGCCTGCAGCGCCTCCCGCACCTCGTCCTCCGACATCGGATGCGCCTCAAGATATTCCGGATCCGGATAGATGCGCGCGCAAAGCCCGTTGTCCTCTCCGGTCACAACAATTTCCCCTACCAGCGGCTCGAGATCAAAAGCGCCCTCGATTTCCTCCGGCGAAATATTCTCACCATTGGACAGGATGATCAGATTCTTCAACCTGCCCGTAATGTACAGATACCCATCCTCATCCAAACGCCCAAGGTCTCCGGTATGCAGCCAGCCATCCTTCAAGGTCTCCTCGGTCTCTTTCGGCATCTGATAATACCCCTTCATCACCGAAGAACCGCGCACCTGCACCTCGCCGTTTTCGATCCGCACTTCAGCGTTAGGCAAAGGCAGTCCCACGGAGCCGGGGCGATTTCCAAGCTCGCCATTGGTACTGATCACCGGAGAGCATTCACTCATCCCATAACCCTCGCAGATCTCGACGCCATACTCCGCCATTGCGTCAATGTAATACGGATCCAAATGCGCGCCGCCCGAATAGATCGTCCTCAGGTTTTTCCCGAAAACCTTGCGCCCGACTTCCTTCTTGTCCACGTCGTCTCCGGCCGCCTGCAGACGCTTGAAGATCGTCTCGATCATCAGCGGCACCATGAGCATAATATCCGGCTCAAACTTTCCGATATTGCGCACCATATGCAGCAGCGAGTCGTTGATGCAGAGCGTCGCGCCCTTCGAGAAGCCCATCATCCAGTCCATCACCAGACAGTACGCATGGTGGATCGGCAGGACACTGAGCATATTCGTATTCGGATGCACCGTCACGTAGACATTCGTAATATTGTCGTACAAATTCCGCTGGGTCAGCATCACGCCCTTGCTCTTGCCGGTCGTACCGGACGTGAAAATGAAAGTGCATACATCGTCCTCGTCCGGCTCTTCCTCCGACACGATCGGCGCGTCCTCTCCCTCCGCCAGCAGATCTCCAAAGGTAATCATCTTCTCTTCGGTCGTCGTCCCGGTTTCCTCTTCGAGCATGATCACGAGCGACAGCTTGGGCACCGACTCCATTATGATCGGAGCCAGCTCCTTCAGCTTCGGCGACAAAAACAACGCTTCCGAATCCGAGCGATTCAAAAGATCCACCAATTCCTCGGCGTTCAGCGCCGCGTCCAAAGGAACCGCCGTACACCGCCCGCTCACCAGCGCCAGGTATGAGGCGATCCACGGATAAGAACTCGTCCCGATCAGAGAAATATGCTTGCCCAAAAAGCCCCTCTTGACGAGGGCATGCCACACCTTGCGTCTGGCGGTGTCCAGATCCTTGTAGGTACGCTCGACCATATCCTTCTTGACCATCCACCGAACCGCAGGCTGATCCGCAAACTCTGTCCAACTAGGCGCCAAAAGCTCCGAAAGTA
>JAFUXY010000409.1 GCA_017477005.1 Lachnospiraceae bacterium
CTGTATGTCCACCTTTTGTATAATTTGCCATAATCGTTTCCTCCTTCTGTACGATTATAGCTCTTCTCCCGACAGGAAGCTACTAAAAGTGTTACCGTCTGAAAGACGGTGGTTTTGTACCATACGCTTGGAAAATAAAATCGCTTACTTCATCACTTGCCTGTATTTTTACTTGCTTGCCTGATAAGCCTGGTTCGAAGAACCTTTCATCTACAGTATGCTTCGGTGGTAAAGAAGGCGATGCAGGAGACACCGGTATTTGTTTATGCACTTCTACATCTCCTGGAATAATCGGTTGTCCTGTATCGGGATCGATCATATTTCCTGTTCCCATAATAGAAAACGACATACTGTTTTTGCTTCCAAAGGTTCCATAACTGAAGGTATGGTCAATTCCATAAATATCGCTGCCTGTACCATTCCCGCCATAAGATGATATAAATCCGGTTTTATTTGTTCCATCATATTTCCCCATGATTAAAAAATCACCTTGCGTACTGTTATCACCCGGTAGAGCAGTCGACTTTTCTACAGGATTCACCCCTGTCACGCCACTGTTATCATAAGCCCCGGAAACATTCACGTTTGCTGCACTTAATGATTGCTTGATATCATCTAATGTAGAACTCTCGCCCACCTCAAAGGTAAACGTCAAGCCATACAATGAATCCGTAAAAGAATATGTCCCTGCAGACAAGCTGTCTAAAGTTGTTTGACCATCCGAGGAATAGATATTATTATATGCAAAATTATGAATCCCATTTATGGTAATATAATTGTTATCCGCCCGCACACTATAATCTGTAATGCTTGTATCTGTCGGCATCCCTGTAGCCGTAAGAGATGTAACACCGGAATATGTGGTAGAACCAGAACTATTCATAGGTATGGGGGCAACATCCAAAACAAATGGCATCCATTGGCTTGAATTTCCTTCATCTTTTCCTCCAACAATGAATCTACCCGGAATATCACCATCATTTGAAATATCACCACGCATCAGCTTTTCATAGGTGTCAACCATAGTTCCATTACTCGCAGACGGATCAGGATAACCATAGATCTGATTCATAATAGAATAATCACCCGCTCCAATCGGATCTGTAAAAAGCGACTGTTGTCTTACTTGTGGTCCTGTTTCACTTAAATAATATCCTTCGTTTCGGTCACCTGCAGATCCTCCTTTATAGGAAGTATCAAAATTCATCACAATACAGCAAGCCTCTAAATTCTTGCTCCCTGTATCTATTACCTCTGTATCAACTGTATATTTTTTGCTGCTGCTATCCATAGTCACGGTTTGCTTCACATCGAAATTGACATTCGCATTATCAGGATCCTTATAGGAAAATGTTCTTTCCCACACGCCTACTGAGGGGTTCGAATATCCATTCTGCTTCATTGTCATATTGCGAAAACTCGCAACTTTTGGCTGAGTACCTGTCGCACCATTATAATTGTATAGCACACAAGGAAAACTTGTATGACTCGCTTGATTATTTAAAACCTCATTACTAGATATTCCTGATCCACCTGTGTACAGCACACTATAGTAATGATTATCTGCCGCTGTCCCTGTTCCTGTCACCATAGCAAAAAGACTGAGAGTATCTAAAGGAGTATTTTGGTTAAACGGCCGTGCATCAAACCTCAAATCCGGATCAGTAAAGTCCGGAAGGACTATATCGTCTATACTAATATCGCCCCCAGGTATCGTCTCTATCTCATCAATATAGCTCGGTCCAGAGATTCCAATATCGAAATCACTTGACTGCTCTCGAAGTAACTCTTCCGTGCGATCTAAGATTTCTTTTTTCCCGTCTCGCAAAGGAAAAACCTCTTTATTAAAACTGGTTGTATTGGCTATGCGATCAATCTCAACCTTAATCTGGTTGATTTCCTTGTTGATATTCTGAAGATCGCTCTCACTGTTAGTGCCGTTGGCTGCCTGTATAGTCAGCTCGTTCATTCGCTGCAGCAACTCCTGTGTTTCATTTAAAGCCCCATCAGCGACCTGCACCAAAGATACACCGTCCTGCATATTCTCTGCACCCTGATCCAGACTTCGTATTTTCTTTCTCATCTTTTCAGAGATAGCAAGACCTGCCGCATCATCAGCGGCACGGTTAATCCTATATCCCGAGGATAGCTTCTCAGACTTTTTTGCCTTTTTTCCAGTGTTGATTTTCAACTGACGATCAGTAAACATTGCCGCTATATTATGAGCTATTACTGGCATAGCAACCCCCTTTTCCTCAAAAATCCATTCAATTGTCCCTGTTCCAGCTTATGACCAATTTCCAAAATACACTGAGATATAAGCACAAACTTTACCACTCGTAACGTATATCGGCATTAATCTTAAAAACTTTAGAACAATTTGTTCTAAAAGTGATTTTAGTGATCGATTTTCTATATACTTTACCTAGCAAGTTCATTTCGTCCATCCAACCTTATGCTCCTCCAAATACAAAACGTCGGACGAATCGAAAAGATTAAAAGAGAAGATATGAAATATCACCGAATTCAGGATCTTAGGGAGGATTATTTTTATACCCAAGATTATGTTGCAAAGATATTAGGGATTTCGCAAAGATCATACAGCTATTATGAAAGAGGGGAACGAAGTATTCCGCTTGAAATACTTATAGCTATAGCCGATTTATATGAAGTAAGTACTGATTATTTACTGGAAAGAACAAATGAACGGCATATATGCGGAAGAAAAATATAAATCTGAACGCTATAACTCCATTTCTTCATCAGCACATATGGTGATAGGCTTAAAATTAAGTAGGCCTGTGCATACCGACAAAGACTATGAACTTCGTCTAATTCAAATGATTGAAAACCGCTTCCCAGATTATTCATCTCCTACTTTTACTAGAAGTATTCTTGATTAGCTACCGAAATGGGCATGGCACAGATGCCTTGACCGACATCGGGTTACTGCCGAGATACACGGACGCAGGCAGAAAGCGGATCCGGTTCTACTGGACGACGAGCATTAATCCTACGAGGGGCAACATTAACGAAATGATAAATAACGCCAGCGGAAAGTAGTAGAAGGTTTTATTCTTCAGTACTGAAACAAACTATGATAGGGTTTGAATACGATGTTTCTTTGTGGTAAGATTAGATTCGTTAGAAATCATAAAATACTAGCAGGGTCAAGCATCATGAGCGACAGTAACGTATCAGCGGCAAGGATTATCGCAAAACTCCAGTGGAAGATTGAACTTCTGGAGAAAGAAAACCTGGAGCTTAGGGAGGCTCGTCTGCCGTTGGCAATAAGCGAGGAACGCAAGGCGAAATGGACATCGAAAGACAGCGTCTTCAGCTTGCTGTTCGAGGATGACACAAACCTGTTCAAGCTGTACAAACGATTCCATCCGGAGGATTCGATCAGTACAGAAGATGATTTGAGAAGGGTGACCTTGAAGCCGGTGTTTGTCAATCAGCAGTACAATGATTTGGGTTTTTTGATCGGGAACCGCCTGCTGATTATGCTGGAGGTACAGTCAAAGTGGAGCAAGAACATCGTCTTTCGGATGCTGCTGTATCTTGCGTGGACATGGGATACTTACGCTAAGATTCTCCATCTGGACATTTACGGCAATGGAGATCTCTACCTCCCGAAGCCGGAACTGTATGTAGTATACACCGGCCCGAAAGGCGACAGACCGGACGATCTTTCGCTCAGCAAAGATGTTTTCCACACAAAGGATTTATGCATTGACGTAAAGGTAAAGGTAATCTTTGGCGAAGAGATAGAGAACGCAGAGGACGGAGACGGCAGCACGAAAAACGATAGATGCCTGCGTCAAACGTGGTATTATGACGGATTTCCTGGAGAGGCGTAGAGATGAGATAGCGAACATTATGATGACCTTATTTGACGAAGAAACGATTATGGCAGGACATGACGCAACGGTGAGACGGGAAGGGCTGTTTGAGTATGTTCAGGATGGTGAAATGGCTATTGACTATGCTGCAAGGAAAAGCAACATGACTATCGCCGAATTCGCTCGCCAGATGGAGCAGAGCGGTTACAAGGCGCCGGAAGACGCCTATGCATAAGGCTTTACTATAAGGCTCTGGAAGATACGTTTATTGATCCATCTTGGTTATCTGACATATGACTCAGAAAAAAATGAATGTTTCATTCCCAACAAAGAAATCCAACAGGAATTTATCAATTCCATCGAAGATGGAGGCTGGGAAGAGATTGTGAATACGATACTCCGGCCCTAAGCCCCCATCTTTATCAGTCTATAGATCGCCCGCCCTCGCTTTGCTCCAAATTCATGCATGGAAGCGGTGTAAAGCTTCCTTGGCGTATCCTTCGATTCCACGAGGCCGAAAATCCGATCTATTTCGTCTGCATAGGGAGTGTCCGCGAACAGCTCAGATATCTGCTCATAGAGAATCCTCTTCTCCTGATATTTTTCGTACTGCATCTCCAGACTCGTGGTCTTTCGGCGTTCCATAATCCTATTTCTGCGGTATGTCTCGCCATCCAGCATCGTAATCCCGACCTCGATCGACGCCGCGAACTTTATCTTGCCTTCAATACTGGCATAAGCGGAACAATAATCCAAAATGGCATAGTAGCCTTGATC
>JAFUXY010000410.1 GCA_017477005.1 Lachnospiraceae bacterium
GCGTACAGGAGACGCAAAAGCAGCCGGATTCCAACAGCGAAAAGAAAAATGATTCGGACAGCAGGGAAGCGACGGATGAGCAAATCTGGCAGGCCGTATCCGAAATCAACAAGCGTGCCAACGAGACAGAGGCGATCTTTGGTATCCATGAAAAGACAAACCGGATTACGATCAAGATCGTAGACAAAAAGTCGAAGGATGTCATCCGGGAAGTCCCGGCAGAGAAGACTTTGGATCTGATTGCGAAGGCATGGGAGTTGGCTGGATTATTGGTGGATGAGAAGCGCTGAAAGGGGCTTTCATTTAGGAACTATCACAAGCTTATTCCGTGACAGTTCCTTAAATAAATCGGTTTGAAGGAGCGATAGCGAAGGGGCATTTTGAGAGCGAAAATGCCTGTGAGAGATAGGAGGGAGCTTTATGTCAGGAATACGAATGACCGGTATGAACTCCGGTTTGGACACGGAATCCATCGTTCAGGCAATGGTCATGTCCTACAAGAACAAGAAAGAAAAGGTAGAAAAGAGTCAGACGAAGCTGGAGTGGTCGCAGGAGATTTGGAAAAACACCAATTCCAAGATCTACGGTCTCTACACCGGGCTGGACAAGGTGCGTTTTTCCGGCAATTACAAGAGCAAGAAGACCACGGTATCCGACAATACCAAGGCGACGATTTCGGCGGGCAGCGGAGCGACCAACGGCACCCAGAGCCTTCGGATCACGCAGTTGGCCAAGGCAGGCTATCTGACCGGCGGAAAGGTAGAGAGCACGGATGGATCCGATATTTCCTCGAGTTCGACGTTGTCCTCGCTCGGCATAGAAGGAGAAGCTTCCTTTGAAGTCGAGGTGGGCGGCAATACAACGACGATCAATGTTACCGGAGATACAAAGATCCGCGAGGTAGTCAGCCAGCTCAACGAGGCAGGGGTCAATGCTTCGTTTGATGAAAATAGCGGGCGGTTTTTTGTTGCGGCAAAGTCCACCGGCAAAGCCAATGACTTCAAGCTGAAGAATGGCGATACCGTTCTCGATGCGTTGAAGCTTCAATCAAAGACAGAGGACGAGATCAAGGAATTGAAGCAGACAAAGAGCTACGGTCAGTTCAAGTCCGATGGATCGTACGATGAAGACAAAACGAAGAGGGCGATCAAGAGCCAACTGCGGGAGTATCAGAATACCTATTATGATGCGCTGGAAAAGCAGACTGATTTAGAGAAAGAGAAAGATAGGCTCAATGGGTTGTCTGACGAGGAAAAAGGTGACAACTGGCAGACAGATTTGGACAAGGTGAATCGACAGCTTGAAGAGCAGGAGGATATTATAAGCAATCTCCAGGCGGAGATTGAGGACAGCGACCTGTTTTCCGGCTATGAAAATAGTATTGCAAGCTGGGATTTGGACAAAATGGCAGAGGATGTGACGAAGACGATCAGCGATGCGGTCAGTGAGCTTGAGACCAATGACAGCGAGGGCGCGACGCGTGTGGACGGGCAGGATGCGGAGATCTATCTGAACGGCGCCAAATTCACTTCTGAAAACAATACCTTCGATGTCAACGGTCTGACGATCAATGCGACCGGTGTGACCGGAGACGACGAGATTTCGATTACAACGGCGACCGATGTGGACGCGGTATATGACAAGTTCAAGGATTTCCTCGATCAGTACAACAGCCTGGTCAACGAGTTGCAGGGGCTGTACAATGCGGAGGCCGCCAAGGACTACGAGCCTTTGACGGAGGACGAAAAGGAGGAGATGAACGATACTGAGATCGAGAAATGGGAGACCAAGATCAAGGATTCGCTGCTCCGCAGGGATACCACGCTGAGGGGCGTGATCTCCACGATGACGTCTTCGATGTCCCAGACCTACGAGGTCAAGCTGAAGGATGGAACAACGCAGAAGATGGCACTGTCTTCCGTTGGTGTCCATACGCTCGGCGTTCTGAATGCAAAGACGAACGAACAGTACGCCTACCATATCGATGGCGATGAGGACGATTCGAACACCTCCGACAAGACGGACAAGCTCAGAGCCTTTATTGAGTCGGATCCCGATGCGGCGGCGGATTTGCTTTCGCAGGTAGCGCAGGGCTTGTACAAGGGCCTGGATACCAAGGTAGGAAAGACGACCTCGGACAATAGCTCCGCATTCACGGTGTACAACGACAAGCAGATGAAGCGGGAACTGGACACCTACAAGACATCGATCAAAGAGTGGGAGCAGAAGATCGAAGATCAGGAGGACTTCTATTACAAGAAATTCACGGCGATGGAAAAAGCACTGGCCAACCTGAACAGCACGCAGTCTGCGTTGGGTGGAATGATGGGCTAAGGATTCGTATCGTTGTTTCAAGTGGCTTTGAAGAAAAGGGCATGCTTATCGAAAGCGTGTCCTTTTTGGTGAAAAAATTTCTACCGCAATCCTAAACTATTATTCTATTTTGTCGATATATAATATAGGAGAAAGAAAAACGATCTGGCAAATCAAAATTAGTATATGGAGTCCGTAGCAAAGGAGGGTCTTATGGCAATGATGAGAAATGGATACACAGCGTATCAAAACAACAAAATTCTGACAGCTTCTCCCGCAGATCTGACATTACTGCTCTATGAAGGAGCGATCAAGTTTTGTAATATTGCGATTGTAGCCTGTGAAAAGAAGGAAATTGAGAAAGCCCATATTCATATCCGCAAGTGCGATGCGATCATCGAAGAGTTCCAATTGACCCTCAATCGCAAATATGAGGTTGCAAAGGATTTTGACAGGGTGTATACTTATATTCGTCAACGTCTTTTGGAAGCCAATCTGAAGAAGGATCCGGAGATTCTGGAGGAGGTTCTGACACATCTGCGCACGATGCGGGATACATGGAAAGAGCTGATGAAATTGACCGCCAATGGGACGAAGGTAGCCTGATTCGAGGGATTATGTCAGAAGATTATATTCGCATATTGAGAGAGAGCCTGGAAAAGAAGGCTTCTGTACTGAAAAAAATTACCATTCTGAATGAGAGACAAAGGCATTATTTTGAACGCAGTGATACGATGCCGGATGAGCTCGAGGCCAATATCGAGGCCAAGGGAGCGTTGGTTGATCAGATTGTGGCCTTGGATGATGGGTTTGAGCAGGTTTATGCGAGAGTGCAGGAGGTGCTTTCCGAGAGACGCGAGGACTACAAGGATGAGATTCGTGCTATGCAGGATCTCATCCGCGAGGTTACAGAGCTTTCTTCGAAGGTAGAGGCACAGGAGCAGAGGAATCGCGATCTCGCTGCCAAGTTTTATGGAGAAAAGAAGGCTCAGACCAGGCAGGTGCGAAAGGGGACAGCTGCCGTCAATCGATATTATCAAGGGACGATGCGTGCAGGAGCCATCAACCCTCAGTTTATGGACACCAAACAATGACGGATTGGTACATCAAAAATCTCGCTTGGATACGGGGGCGGGATGAACAACTATACAACGAACTTTTAGATATGGTCGAGCCGCGGCCGGAAGTGGATTGGTATGCTGTCGATACATTGATGCGTCCCAAGGAATGGCTATTTGGGCTCGGCCCTTTTTCGTCCAATGCCACGGTGGTAGAATATGGATTTGCCGACGGGGAGCATGCGCTGCATATACTCGAAAGGCTTGGGGAAAAGGGGCATCTGCTGATCGTGGTGCCCGATGTGCCGGAGCTTTTGGAGATGCTGCATATTGCGGATATGGAGGATCTTTTGGCAGATCGACGGGTGCATTTGGTCGTTTTGGGGATCAACAATGATATGATCCTGCGTATTTTGGCGGGCTGTCTGTCGCCGCAGACCTTGCATTTGGTGCGTATTTTTTCGCTGCCGGAGTACGACGACTGGTACCCGGATGGTCGCAAATTTGTCGACCAGGCGTTGCGGATCGTAGTGCAGTGGATGCGGGGATGAGGAATCATCGCGGAATAACTTGTACAATTTATTCTGTGACACTTCCTAAGGAAACGCAGTTGGTGTTTCCCAAAAAAGTATATAAAAACCGGA
>JAFUXY010000411.1 GCA_017477005.1 Lachnospiraceae bacterium
CGTCCGCGTGACCGTGGTGGCCTATGGACTTCCGCATGAAGCTACGCGTTATCCCAAGGCCGATGCGGTCATGCTGTGCTGGAATTCCACCGGTATTCCGGCGGCGGTGTATGCAGCCTTCTTGCGGGAGGGAAGCGGCGGAGAGGCGGTCGTCTATCCGGCCACAATGGAAGCCGACGGCGCTATATCGGTGCTTGACGCGAGAATGAGCGGCGTGCTGCCGCTAAATATTCCCAAGGTCAAAAAGAATTTCGGTCTGGGGAAGATCGTCTACCAGCGAGGCTTTGGAATGAATTATTCCGGTGGGACGGGTACGCAGGGGGCGAATGTGACGCCGATTCCGATGATTCAAACCGTGCGTATGCAAAAGCCCAAATATATTTATACGGGAAGCGCGATACATCCTGAGGTGGTCGTGAGGGATCGCAATGGTTCTCAATTGCAGGAGAATGTGGATTATACGCTCTCCGGCGACAACGGCAAAAAGGATGTCGGCGAGTACAAGGTACAGATCAATTTCACAGGGAATTACAGTGGAAACGCCAGCCTGGACTACCAGATTTTCCCGAAGAAGACGAACATTACCAAGGTGCAGAGGGATTATGGAGGGTTCACGGTTCGTTGGGAGAAGCGGGGCGGACAGATTTCCGGGTATCAGATTCAGTACGGCTTGCCTAAAAATTATCGGGACAACGCCAAAATCATTACCACAAAAACGCCCGGGAAAACGTCGAGAAACATCGACGATCTGAAGTCGAACGCCCTCTATTGCGTGCGGGTGCGCACCTACAAGACCTTGTCGGATGGGAGAAGGCTGGTTTCCGGCTGGAGCAGCCTTGAAAAAGTGAAGACGAAATAAAAAAGATACTAGGAGGGCTGTTGTGAAAGAAGAGAAAGAAAGACCTGTTGATATGGTCAACAATTCAAATTTGGGGAAGTGGATGAGTTGGTCGGATATTGTACATCTGTACCCTGATCGATGGATTTATTTGACAGATTTCAAATTAGACAGCAAAAGCAATATCATAGGTGGGGTTTTGAGAATTGTATGCAGAGAGCCTGAGTTCTCACTTGTCGAGGATCTTATGACAGACAGAAGCAAGCCTGGGTATTTGCATAGAACGACAGAGCTTCCGGGAAATATTCTGTGGGTGGAGTAAAATGGTGCGACTTTATTTGGATAAAACGATAAGGCGACCTGCGTTGTCGCTTTATGGTGATGTAGCAAACCAGTCGTGTTTGCTTGATACAGGGGCACTTATTTCGGTGTGGTGTCTTCCGCTTGCCGTTTTCAAATTCATTTATCCTGATGCGGAGAAAACCAATTATTGTACAACGCGGTGTGTCAAAAAACAAACGTGAGATTTGGAAGATTCCTGAGTTTGTTTTGGAAGATAAAAATGGGGTAGGAAAGTACGTCATCAAGAACCTTCTTGTGGCAATTGTGCCTGATGCACACATAAGCATTTTTAGCATGATTTTGACATCACAAGTGTTTTATGGATCGTCTTATCAGATTTTTGATAAGAAGGACGATAAGATGATCGAGATTTATCCAGAATATGAAAACAGAGCATATTATTGTATTCCTGCAAAAGTGAAGAATAGAGATGAGCTTACAGAGGATGAGAAAAAGGACATTGATTTGAAAGAAGATGAGTTTCTTGTAAGTGCGGTGACTGTTTTTGCAGAGGGAAGTGAGGATTTGTAAAGCGAAGAATTCGCTATCACGCTACGCATTTTCCACATCCCTCAATAGCTCTTCCTCGCTGTCGAAGTGAAAGACATCTACCTGATTCATTCCCAGGAACAGGACGAATTCTTCTTCGCTCATTCCCGCAATCTTGGCGCAGTACCCGATATCTCAAACCTATTGTTTATTATATTCTTACCTAATAATTTTCCAAAACATATCTTTCAAAGAAGGGGAGGGAGAAGACGACAAAGCCATGCCGACTGCCGTTTACGACGCCTTTGTTGATCAGTCTTTTTCTGTATGGATTGAATTGATTCGACTCGATACCCAACAGTTCCCGTACCTCCTTGATTCGTCCGGTCTTGGAGCGGGCGATGCCATAGGCCATTTTCTTGTCTCGCTCTGACATTTCATCCCATATCTTCTCGTAGACATATTCTTCCAAATATTGATAGGCTTCCTCTTCGCATGTTTCGTTGTATCCTCCATTTTCCCAAGCAAAATACCCCAACACCTGAAAGGCGAACGAATATCCCCTCGTAGACTCCGCCATTTGCCTCGCACGATCTAAATCCAATTTGAAATTTTTTTGATAGTTTGATGCCATGCTGCCGACATTCAATGGCTTCAGTTCCATCCTTGGCGCTCGATACAGGAATGTAAGGCTTTTTTCGTTCTTCAGCTTGTGGATGTTTTCATACAGACCTGTCATCAGCAAAAATACAGGAAATCCCTTCATCAACATAGATTGATAGGTGTGGGCAAATATTTTCATATAGTCGGAGCTGATCGCTTCGTCTATAGTAATAAGGAGTCTATTGTTGTTTTTTGCGATACTATCCACCATTTTTTCAATCGCTACCTCCAGATCTCTAATCGGCTCCACTCCGCCGATTTCGATGCCAAGTCCGAAAAATGATAAATTGATTTTGGCTGTTTGAAAAAACTTGGATAGCTTGTCCTCGCTGGATAGCTTCGATGCAAGCGATTGTATTAAGTCTCGTTCTGGGTTCAAATTGATGACGACCCAATCTTCTGTTTCCGAAAGCCGTGTGGAAATTTCTGACATGAAGACGGTTTTTCCTGACCCCCTGACCCCTGTAAGCACATATATCTGCTTCGTGGGCATCTCATCTGAGAATTCGCTTAGTATCTTGGATAATTGGACGGCTCTTGGTACGGATTCAGAGGGTTCCTTCCCGAATAACAGGCTGTATGGATTTTTTGACATAGTGTCCCCTTTTTACTGTTTTCAAAATGTTTTACTGTTCTTCGAAATATTTTACTGTTTTGGAAATGTTTTACTGTTTTTTTTATGATTTACTATTATATCATTTTTTTTACTAATTCTGTGAAATTTTTACTATTTTATATGATATTTCCTATTCTGTCAATGTGTGATGAAAGCTTCCTCGAATCCAACGATGAAATGCGCTAATTTCTTTCACGCATTCTTCAAACATCCTTCACGAATCTTTCACAAATTTCAAATACACTTTTGCTTGACATCCTTGGTGTGTTTATGTTATTCTGACTACGTCAGACGTAGTACGACAGACAAAGCAACGATAAATATCTTATAGCTTGTATGGAATTTCAAGAGGTGGATGGAAAGGAGGGCACATGTCCGGGATATCGAGTGATGTGATCCGGGGATACAATGATACGATGATTCTTTGCATTTTGATGGAAGATGCTTCCTATGGCTATAGGGTCTCCAAAGAGATTTCAAGGCGCAGCGAAGGGAAGTATCAGATCAAGGAGACGACGCTTTATTCCGCGTTCAACCGATTGGAAAAAAACGGATTGGTGGAATCGTATTCTGATGTCGGAGAAAATGGAAAGCGGAGAACCTATTACCGCATTACCGAAGCGGGCCGCGCATTCTATCGGGACAAGTGTGAGGAATGGAAGCTGACCAAAGAAGTCGTTGAGAAATTTGCAGGAATTGGATAGCAGAAAGGAGGCTATTATGGAAACCATTCACAATTATCTGGAAACGATGTTTTCTGCGTTGCCCAATACAGATGAAGTGTATCGGGCCAAGGACGAGCTGTCCGCTATGATGGAGGACAAATTCCATGCGCTGTTGGAGGAGGGGGTGGCCGAAGAGGAGGCTGTCGCAAAGGTAATATCCGAATTTGGCAGCTTGGATGAAATTGCAGACGATCTGGGTATCCGTGAGGCAGTCGTTGGCGTGGATGAGAAGAAGCAGCGTCGGATCACAGAACCGGAAACAGCAGAGTATCTGAAGGACAGTGGCAAAGCCGTACGGCGACGCGCCTGTGGTGTAGGGCTGATTGTTGCAGGAGGCTCGCTGATGCCGTTGGTACGTCTGGTGGCGGATTACCTCTATGGCGGGGCGTACTATCCGGTGCAGCTTGTGGAGGCAGCAGGCGCTATGGGGATGTTTTTGTGCATTGCGTTCGGTGTGGGAATGATCATCGTATCTACTTCAGGAAAACAGAAATGGGCCTTTTTGTCGCACGAAAACTGCCAGTTGGATTATCCGGCTCTTTCTGCAGTTGATAGTCGGTATAGAGCGGAACAGGAGAAGCTGTCGATGCGGTTGGCCACGGGCGTAGGGCTGTGTATTTTGTCAATTCTTCCCATTTTTCTGTTTTCTGGTCATTTCAGAGGCGGAATTTTCGGACAGGCATCACAGGCTGCATTTTTGATCGTGGGAGCCTGCGGCATCGTTTTGATTCTCTGTACTATTGGGAGAAAGAGGGCGTTTGAAAGACTGCTTGGCTTGAATGGAAGGGATACGGTGGGCGGCAATCAGTTTCTTTCGCAAAAAAGGCTTCGGTTCGATGAGCCAATGATCGAGGAAGCGTTGAGTGTTTACTGGCAGACGGTGCTGTGCCTATATCTGTGCTGGAGCTTTCTGACGTTTTCTTGGACCAGAACGTGGGTGCTGTGGCCGGTAGCGGCGCTGATCCATCGGCTGCTGGTGAATTTGTTTGGGAAGGAGGAATTCTGATGAAAAAACGAATGTATTTGATGATTATGTTTGTGGTGACGGCGGGATGTGTGTTGTTGGGATCCATTCGACACCTAGGCGGTGAGAGCCGCAGGGGACACGCAGACTGGGAAACAGCAGAAGATTTTTCACATCGAGACAGGGAGTTTGATTTCGATTTCGATAATGATTACGATTTTGAAAAACCGAAGGATTTTCCGGGTGGAAAGGGAGGAAGGGATCGGTTTGGCGGATCACCGAATGGTCGGGATTCCTTTGGTGGTAGATCCGGCGATTTCGGTGGCAAAGGACATATGGACGACGGTTCTCGCAACTTTGAAGGAGATGATTTCTTCGACGATTTTTTCGATGATGATCGCAGGGAGAAGGACGATGAGGATCGCCGGGAGAGGTTTGAAGAGCGGTTTGGAATAGATCGTGATGAGGATGACGATCGGGACGACGACCGTGATGATGACGATCGAGACGATGATCGGGACGATGACCGCGATGAGGATCATGATGACGATGACAAAGGCAGAGATGGCCGGTGGCGGCGTCACAGCATTCAGAAACCGACGACAGAGCAGAAAACCGAGCCGGGCGTGGTAGAGAATCGTACGGAGATATGAAAGAGATTTTTCGGGCGGCTGAATCAGGAGGAGAAATGAAGAAAAAAGAAATAGGACGATTTGCGGCATCGGTTCTGGTGACCGCTGTAGGGGCGGCGACCGGTCTTTTGATGATGGTGAAGTCCGGAAAAATGATTGATGAAAAGAACAAAAGGAAATCAAAATAGGAGTTGCATCGTATGAAGAAGAGGAAAGGTTCAGTAGCATTGGTGTTGCTTGCGTTGGCGGCGGATGTGGGCTATATCTTGAATAAGATTGCAAAAACAGTTTTGAAAAAAGACAAATAAGGAAAGACACGCAAATCACCCCTTGGAAGTAGTATCTCCAAGGGGTGATTTTTCTGTATAATTCGTTCCGTGTGGAGTGGGCTAAGGATTTCTGTCCATTCACAAAAGAATGAGATATGCCTAGAAAATAGTCTGGAAGGGTTGATTTTGGGGTTTTGTTTACAGTATACTAAAAATAAAACTTGGCGAGCAATGGGAAAGGGGAAACGATTTCTGCAAAAAGAGTCGTGAACGAGGTATAGATTTGCTGAAAAATATCATTTTTGACATGGGGAATGTTCTGATCTCATTTGTCCCAGAATACTTCATTGAACGCATGGGAATTGGCGGATCGGACAAGGAATTACTGCTCGACGCCATTTTTCAATCGGATGAATGGCCGCTTTTGGATAATGGAGAACTGATCGAAGAGGAATTCGAAACGATCGTTCAAAAACGCATCCCGGAGAGGTTGTATCAGGCAGCGCATCAATTGATTTTTGGATGGGATGATCCTCTTGTGCCTGTTCCCGGTATGGCAGAGTTTGTGGAAGAGTGCAAAAAGGCCGGGATGGGAATCTATCTGCTGTCCAATGCCAGCCGCCACCAGAGGGATTATTGGGAACGTGTTCCGGGGCACGAATTCTTTGACGGCAGAGTGATTTCGGCGGAAGAACGATGCGTCAAACCGATGAAAGAAATATACCAATGCTTGCTGGAGAGATATCAGCTCAAGGCCGAGGAATGCCTTTTTGTGGATGACGTGCAGGAAAATGTAGATGCAGCGATCCGAGAGGGAATGCATGCGGTTCTTTTTACCGGAGACGTGGATGCAGTGCGAGCGGAGGCAAGGATGTTGGGAATGAATGCAGATTATGCGCAAGTTCCTTAGCAGACAAAGGTGGTTTTTTATAGATGAAATACAACATCCCGGAGAGGGTTTTTAGAGATATTACAAGCATCGCTGCAAAGCATGAAATGAGCAAGGTGCTCTTATTTGGGTCGAGAGCGAGAGGAACCCATTATGAGCGGAGCGACATTGATCTGGCCGTACAGGGTGAGGAATTTGACTCCTTTGCGGAGGATATTCGAGAAAACGTGCATTCTCTTTTAATGTTCGATATCGTCAATTTGGATTCCGTTCTTTCAGAGGATTTCAAAAGCGAAATTTTGCGAGACGGAGTAATTTTGTATGAGAAAGCTTGAGAACTATTCAAGAAGTCTTGGCGTTCTTCGCAAGACCGATTTTGATTTGGCCAAGGACAACGAGATTTATCGTACCGGTGTGATCGGGCAATTCAATATCTGTGCTTCGAGCTTGCGATGAGGATACGGCGGATGAATTGGTGTTGTTGATCCGCGATACATTTATCCCGGTATTTGAAAAATTGAAAACGACGCTTCAAGAGAAAACAAATGAAATTGGTTTGTGACTGTTCAGTTGATCGAACAGTCACATTGGTTCAGGAAATGGAACAGATTCCATCAGTGCAAGTGCGCGGGAATCTGCTCGTGGTGGACAAGCCATGAACCTTTGAAAACAAGGGAACGCTGTAGGATGTGATCCAATGGAACACGAGATTTCAGCGCCGCCGAGAGAGCATCCACAAATTGCTGATGCGAAGTGCAGCGAAACAGCCTTTCATTTGGAACCCATCCGAAATGAGCCGTATGTTCGCGAACCAGTTCTGCGCAATACGGATCTGCTGCTTCCGCTTCCATTTTTTCCGTATAGAAATTATAGAGCATAAAAAACCTCCGAAATATTATGGAAACGCTGATTAAAGCGTTTCCATTGCACCAAATCGCAGCACGAAGTGCATTCCTATGCGATTTGTGTGTCCTATTGGACTAACTTCGTGTCGCAGGTATTTGAGGAAATACAATTAAATCAGTGTTTCTCTATATATTGTGATATGAGGGAGATTATACCACAATATAATCAATAATGAAAGAGGTGGTGAGAAAATTTAGAAATAATACTGAGAACTAGGAAGTGCGCCAAAATAATGTGAATAATTTTGTAGAAAAGGACAAGCTATGAAGAATTTGAGAAAACGTTTTTTTGCAGGCCTTTGGGCTTTGAACCTGCTTTGCAGCATTTTTTATTCATCGTATCCGGTCTTTGCAGCAGAATCCTCTGTACCGACCTGGGATACAGAAGAGGTTCAGGGCATAGAAGATGATTACAGCGATGGTGAAATAGAAAAGGATTTATCGGAGAAAGCTGGTACAGAAGAGGACGAAACGCTTGACAGCGAAGAGATAGATACTTTTGCAGACGAAATGGAGGTCACAGAGCTGTCCGATTTAGAAGAGACCTACGAAGAAGTCCCTGCGACGGACGAGTTGAATGCGGCGGATACAGCGGAGGAATCCGTCCCTCTTCTTGAGATGGATGAGTCAGATCTGGTTCATGAGGCGGAGAAAACCGTGCCTGTTTTCGAGAAGGCAGAGGATGGCTTTAATGAGCCAGAAGCCAAAGAAATTGTAAAGCGAACATTGACACTACCGGCCTGGCTTGATCAAACAGCCGAGGCAGCGGGAATCAATCTCTCCGAGACCTTGCAGGAGGCCTTGAAAGCAAAGCTTGATGTGGCTTAGGAGCTATCGGAAAAATAGTGTACGAATTGGGCAATGATTACAGTGACTACCAAGGATGGCAAGAAAGCGGCGACCTGCAAGGTGACGGTGAAGTAATCCGTTTGAGAAAAACCTCGGGCTGGTGTTTTGTAGCGTACGCCAGCCCGGGTTTATCCGTCTCTCCCTATATCAAGTCAATTCCCCCGCCGCCCAGCATAATACACGACGGTGGTGCTGAGGACAAATCCGATGCTCAGCCCAAACAGAGAAAGTGCGCACTCGATGCTGTTTGAAATGACGGTTGCAGCGTCTCCCTTGACCAATCCCACCATGGCATAATAAAATAAGTCGGCGGGAATAAGTGGGATAATGGACGGATAGATGAAATAGGTCGGTGGAACACGCAGCTTTGCTCCAAGGAACTCCCCATAACAGGATGCGAACAGTGCCGCAAACAGGACAAAGATAATCCGTGAGTCGATAAACGAGGTCAAAAGCAGGTACACGCATCTTGTTAGCGCGCCTCCCAGTCCGGCCAAGAGCAAGTCCTTTCCCATGATCTGAAAAAAGATGGCGAAGCCGAGCGATGCAAAAAAAGAGATGACGACGATTTCCACATTTCCCATCAGATGATCCCTCCAAACATCCACGAGCTGATATAGATGCCGACAACCAGCGACACCGTTTCCAGCACAACCTTCATCAATTGCAGTATCCCGTTCATTTCATTGTTGCAGAAAATATTGCGCATGGCGTTGACGAGTGGAATCCCCGGGATTACCAGCAAAATCACGGACATAATCACGACGGACGGGTGGTCGCCCACGCCCGCCTTGGACATCAGAATCGCAAGTGTCGTCACAACCCACATACAGATCGCGTTGGAAACAATATGTGCGATTCCGGGTCGGGCAAATGCCCGCAGGAGGTAATGAAGCGCCGCTGTAATCACCGCAACGGCCGCAGCGTCAATGGGCGTGCCCCCAAAAAGCAGGCTCAGCGAGCTGGTTGCAAGCATCTGTCCCAATAGTACCATCCAATCCGGATAGGTTCTGCCTTCCAGCGTTTCGTGAAGCATCGGAATCAGTCGCTCTGTTCCCGGTTTGTCCGAAATGACCGCTCTGGACAGGCGGTCTAAGTCCCGTAGTCGTTCCAAATGGATGCCGCCTGGCGGGATTGTTACCTGTCTTGAAACGTATATGCCGTTTTCTGATTTTGCGCTGATAATCATATGTGTATTCAGCAAAAATATACTGACGTCTCGCAGTCCGTAGCACTCCGATGTCTGTGTGGCGATTGTTTCGATCCGTTCGATATTGGCACCCGCGAGAATCATTTCCCTCGCAAGATTCACGATGTATTCAAGCACCAACCCGACTTCTAGTTCATCTATCAGCATAGCGTCTATCCCTTTCCTGCCTGAACATGTCCGCCGATGAATTACTTAATCTGCAAGGTCACTTTTTTTGTTTTTGCCTTCCGGACGCTGTTTTCCTTTGAGGTAATATAGACGACAATCTTGCATTTTTTGCTGCCTTTTTTAATCGTCACAACTCCGTTTTTATTCACGGAAACATTATTCTTTTGGCTTTTTTTCGAAACGCTCTTGATCTGGAAGGTGCAGCTCGATGATCCCGTGGAAAGATTGGTAATCTTGATCGTGGAGGTCTGCGCCTTTTTCTTGAGCGCTTTGTAATCGATGGTGGCC
>JAFUXY010000412.1 GCA_017477005.1 Lachnospiraceae bacterium
CCCTCCTTGTGCTGCCGCCACCAGACCTGCTCATCGGAAAAGATTACATTTTCATAAGAACGCAGCGCCTCCTCCATGATCGCAAAGCCCTCGTCCCACTCGCTCGACTTGGGACCGTCCGGCTCCCAGACAGACAAAAAATGGGCTGTTTGGTGGGGCGCCACTCCGCGAAACGAAAACGGGACCGACGGGAATACATAGCCGTATTTATTCAGAACCTTTTGGTTGTCCGGCAAAAAATCCTGCAGCGCGGTACTGCCGGTTTTGGGCGTGCCCGCATGAATATAGACCCGCCGCATCATCCATCCTCCCGCTTTCCTCTATGCATTTTCCGCACGACGCGATAGGGAAAGCTGTTGTAGATCTCTTCCAATTTTCGGTTCGCTTCTTCAAGCTTCGCCGCCAGCTCCTCCTGCCTTGCAAAAAGATAGGTATCCGCCCCCGCAAAAACCCGCACCATGTCCTTGAGCATCTCCGTTTCATCCGGCTCCCATTTGGGCAGCGTGGAGGCTTCTCCAAAAAAGAGCGTGCCGTCCTTCCTCCCCAGATATTCTTTGGCTACATGGGCATTCCCCTCGGCGAACCGATCCAAATACTGAGCCCTCTCCTCCGGCGAGAACATGCCCTTCTGCGCCACCGGTATTTCCTTCATCGTGCCGAGCCCATACGCCTGACGGATCGCATCCCAGTAGAAGTTGGGGATGGATTCTTTTTGGTAGGACTGCACCTGGTTGATCAGCCGCTTGATCTCCACCACATTGTCCGGCAGACGCAGATTGGAGACATGCCCCGGCATCTTGTACTCATCGGTCAGCCCCAGGCTCAACAACTGCAAGAAATCGACGAAGAGACTGCCTCCGGCGAACTGCTGCCGCTCAAACGCCCGCACCCGCAGATTCTCTTTCCCGATGCACGAAGCCACATGGTCGATCGTTTTGCCATAATCCAACGGGAAGAAATCATAGCCTCCCTCGTTGATGAATTCAAAAAATGTCGAAGATAATTTGGGCCGCCCTTTTACCTTTTGATTCCAGTGGGACTCCGCGATCTCATCCTGCTTGCGCAGATAGACGATGACCTTCAAGGCCACGCCCGCCTTCTCCGCTTCGGAAAGCACCTTTTCCCAAAAACCGTCCTTCACCTGGACGATCCAGATCTGCTCATCGGAAAGGATCACATTGTTGCTCTTCAAAAATGTTTCCCGGACCGTCTTCCATCCCTTTTCCCACTTCTTCTCCGTATCCGGCTCATCGTACAGCGTCAGAAAGTGGCCATTGCGGTTTTTCTGCCCCACATCCTCGAAGCCAAAGGGCATTTCCGGAAAGGAAAAGCCCTTTTTTTGCAGAAGGGAGCGATTGATCGCAAAGAATTTTTGCAAAGATGTCGTGCCTGTCTTGGCTGTTCCAATATGCAGATACAGTGTTTTCATGAGCCCCATTCTCCCTGTTTATTCAACCGATGAATTTCCTCTCCATTTCTTATAAATCCGACCAGGAAGCGTTTCACTCAATTCTTTCAGCAGGCGAATGATCTTTTCCTGTCTCCGGTACAGATAGATATCGGCGCTGCCAAGGATGCGGATCACATCAAGCAGCATCTCGCGTTCGTTCATCTCCCACTGGGGTACCGCATTGTAATCCCCATAGAACAGAACGCCGTCCTTGCGATTCAGATATTCCCGTGCGACCCTTGCGTTGCCCTCTTCGAATTCCTGCATGAACTCTTTTCGCATTTCCTTCGGAAACATGCTCGTCTTGTCGACCGGGACATCCTTCATCCGCTTCATCCCATAGGCCTCCGCGATCGCATCCCAGTAAAAATCCGGGACATCGTCTGGGTAGA
>JAFUXY010000413.1 GCA_017477005.1 Lachnospiraceae bacterium
CCGGTCCCTGGCTGACCACGATATGCACCGTGGCGCCCTTGTCAGCATATTCCCCGGCGCTCGGCGACTGCGACACGATAAAGCCCTCGTCGATCGAGTCCGAATAACCCTGTTCCGTCGTCACGGCAAAGCCCTCGGACTGCAGCAGCGCCGTAGCGTCAGTCTGTGTCATGCCCGACACCGACGGCACCTTGGCATTTTCGACGCCCTGGCTCACCAAAATCGTAATCGTATCGTCGGCCTTTCCGCGGGTGCCGCCCTCCGGCGACTGGGAGATTACCTTTCCCTGTTCCACGGTGTCGGAAAATTCGTACTCCTTGACCGGGGAGGAAAACCCGGTATCCCGGATCATCTGCTCCGCGACGCTCTCCGTCTGCCCGACTACGTCCGGCACATCGAGCTCGCCCTTGCCCGAAGAAATCTTCACCGTAATCCTGGTCTCGGCGGCTACATAGGTACCTTCCTCCTCGCTCTGGGAACAGATCTTGCCCTCCTCATACTCGTCGGAGCTTTCTTCCCCGCCATTGGCGTAGACGAGACCCAGATCGTTGAGCGTATCCTTGGCCTCAGTCTCGCTCATACCGAGCAGCGACGGCACCTCGATCTCTTCTCCATTGCTCTCTTCCTCTGTGGTCGTCTCCGTCTCCGACTGTTCCTTCTGCTTCTTTGTCTGGGATTTGCCCTCCGTCGTTGTTTCGGCGACCTCTTGGGTCTGTCGGTTCGTCCCCGGCAGCGTGAAATGGAACAGATCCAAAAACGTCCCTGCTATGAAAACACAGATTCCAAGACTGACGATGGCCGCCGCCACTCCCATGATGCTGATAGCCTTGTCGATGATCGAATTGATCGGACCGTCGTCCTCATCCTCCTCGTCGTCCTCGTAATACACCTCTTCTCGGGTTCTCGGTCTCGGCCTCGCTTTTTCCGGAGCAGGCTGCGTTTTCTTCGTCGGTTCGACCGGCGGCTCCTTGCGTTCCCCTCTCGTCTCCTTGATCTCGTTCACCTCGCTGCCGGTGATCACCCGCGTTTTTCCGCTCTCGGAGGTGTCCACGATATTCACAAAATCCTCATCCGGATTGATCAGCGCTTTTTTCAGATCCACCAACAGCTCATCGATTGACGCATAGCGGCGATCCGGACTTTTCATCGTACATTTGCGGATAATCTTTTCGAGACTGATCGGCAGATTGGGCGCATAGACGCTCGGCGGCTGCATCTCGCTCTGCAAATGCTGAATGGCGATCGCCACCGTCGTTTCGCCGTCAAACGGCACGCGACCGGTGCACATCTCGTACATGACGATACCCAGCGAATAGATATCGCTCGAATAGGTCACATAGCCATTCCTGGCCTGCTCCGGCGACGAATAATGCACCGACCCCATCAGATCCGCGCTCACCGTATTGCTTGAAACCGCATGCGCGATTCCAAAATCCGTCACCTTGACCTTCCCCTCTTTGGAGATCATGATATTCTGCGGCTTGATATCCCGGTGAATAATCCCCTTCTTGTGCGCCGCCTCAATGCCGCGCCCCACCTGGATCGCAATCGAAATGACCTCGTTGTAGGAAAGCTGACCCTTTTTGGAAATATAGGTCTTCAACGTGATTCCTTCGATGTGCTCCATGACGATATAATGCAGCTCGCCCTCTTTGCCCACATCGTAGACATTGACGATATTCGGATGCTCGAGGCCGGCCGCCGCCTGCGCCTCTGCCCGGAACTTTGTCACAAAAGCCGTATCATTGGCATATTCTTCTTTCAGTACCTTGATCGCGACCTCCCGATTCAGCGAGAGATCCTTGGCGCGGTAGACATTGGACATACCGCCCGTGCCGATTTTTTCGATGATTTCGTATCGATTGCCCAGCCGTGTCCCTGCATTCAACATAGCCCAACTCCTTATACTTCAATCAAAATAGCGGTAATATTATCCCTGCCACCTCTCTCATTGGCCTGATGGATCAGCGCGTTTACCTTGTGCTGTGTATCGGAAGGATGGCAGATAATGTCAAAAATCTCCTCATCATAAAGCATGCCAGTCAGCCCGTCCGTACACAGAAGCACCTGCATCCCGGACGAAAGCTCAAGATCAAAATAATCCGGCCGCACGCTTGCGAGAACCCCCACTGCCCGCGTAATCTTGTTTCGATCCCGGTGGAAGCGCGCCTCGCGTTTGTCCAAAAGCCCCTTTCGAACCATTTCCGCCACATAGGAATGATCCCGCGTGACCTGCCAGAAATCGGTATTGTTTTGCACATACAGCCGACTGTCGCCCACATTCACCACATACAAAGTCGATCCGTAGATGGTCGCCGCCACCAGCGTCGTGCCCATTCCTGCCTTGTCCGGCTCCCGCATCGCGCGCTGATAGATCGCCTCGTTGGCCTCCCGGATGCCCTCGCCCAAGATCTCAAACGGCCTCCCCGGCGTGCTTTTCCTGGCCGCCGACAGCATCTGCGCCACCGCGATGGACGATGCATATTCTCCCGCATTGTGGCCGCCCATTCCATCGCAGACCACGAACAGGTTGTTCAATCCGCCGATGGGCTTGAGGCTCGCAAAGCAGAAATCCTCATTCAATTTTCGAACACGTCCTGTATCCGATTGTGCAAAAAATTCCATATATTCTCCCTTTGAGCCTGTGCGTAAATCATGTACGAACCGTCCCGTATGTGTCATCCGCATATTTTCTGCGCAGCTGTCCACAGGCTCCCTCGATATCCGCCCCCAGCGACCGGCGAATCGTAGCATTGACGCCCTCTCTGCGCAGGATCGCCGCAAACCGTTCCAAAACGAAAGCGCTCGGCGCCGACAAGGCGTGTTCCTTGACCGCATTGAGCGGTATCAGATTCACATGCGCCCCGCGTCCCAGCAAGGCCGCCAATCGCCTGGCATCTTTTTCTGAATCATTGAAACCGGCCATCATCGCATACTCATACGTCACCCGGCGACCGGTCCGCTCGAAATAGGTCTGACAGGCCGCCAAAACTGCCTCCAATGGATACTTCTTTGCGATTGGCATGATCTCTTTTCTTTTTTCCTGGGTGGCCGCATGCAAGGACAGAGCCAAGGTGATCGGAAGCCCCTCCTGCGAGAGCCGTTCGATCCCCGGCACGATCCCGCAGGTTGAAACGGTCATATTCCTGCGGGATAGCCGCTGCCCTTTTTCGTCCGACAGAATCCGAATAAACGCCAACAAATTGTCGAGATTCAAAAGCGGCTCGCCGGTTCCCATGACCACAATATGCGACACCCGCTCCTTCCTTTGAAACAGATCCCGCTGCATCGCATAGACCTGTCCCAGCATCTCCCCCGCCGTCAGATCGCGGACAAAGCCTCCAATCCCGCTTGCGCAAAATCGACAGCCCATTGCACATCCAGCCTGCGAAGAAATACAGGCCGAGTAGCCATAGGAATGCTTCATCAGCACCGATTCCACCAGTTGGCCATCGGACAGGCGAAACAAGTATTTTTGAGTCTCATCTATTTGGGAAGAAAACACCCTCTCCTTGACCGGAAGCATCAGCGGCGCTTCCTTTGAGAGACGCGCCCGCAGCGCTTTGGACAGGTTGGTCATTTGATCGTAATCCTCGGCCAACGCACCATGCAGCCACGAAATAATCTGCTTTCCGCGGAAACGCTTCTCCCCCATTTCCTCGAGACACGCATTCAGTGCCTCACCCTCCATACTTAGAACATCTAGCGACATAATTAAATTCTAGTTTAATAAATCAACCCAAATCTGCTCCAACACCTTCCGGTCCCAATGCTTTCGACATATCTGACATGCTGCCTGCTTTGCGCCGCATCACACAGGCATAAAACCCATCCTGCGGCACCTCTCCCTCATCTGGGAAAAACAGCCTCTCTCTATAAAACTCAAACTCCGGATGCCGCCTCAGAAATGCCGCTGTCTGCGCCTCATTTTCCGCTTCGCTGATCGTACAGGTCGCGTACAGCAACCGACCGCCCGGCCGCACATAGCCGCAGACACAGTCGAATATTCTGCTTTGCAAATCCGTGAGACTTTCGATATCTTCTTTCTTCAATCGGTATTTAATTTCAGGTCGTCTCCCCAAAACACCAAGCCCCGAACAGGGAACATCCGCAATTACCAGATCAAAGGCTTCCCGACTTGCTTCCTCCCACACAAGGGCGTCGTGCTTTCGAATCCTTATATGGGAATAGTGAAGCCGTGCCGCATTCTCCCGCAGCAGCGCAACCTTTTTGTCCGTCTTGTCTCTGGCCTCGACAAAGCCACTCGCGCCAACTAGCTCTGCTGCAAGAAATGCCTTTCCGCCAGGCGACGCGCAGCAGTCCAGCACCCGTTCTCCCGGCTGAAGCCCCGCCTCTTGCAAAACCCGGATCGCACCAGCATCCTGAATATAAAACCACCCTTTAACAAATCCCGGAAGTGTCTCTACCGATCCTGCCTGCTCTAGCACAAACACACCTGGCAAAGACTCGATCGGCCGAAGGGCAATCCCCTCTTCCTGATAAATCCGCCGCAGCTCTTCCGGCGAAATCCGGCTCGGATTCACCCGCAGAACCGGCGGCCGCTCGGCCAAAAAACTCTCCGCTATGCGAAGGGCTCTCTCCCGTCCGAAGCGTTTCCTCCACATTTCCCAAATCCATGCGGGCATCGAAACCCTTCCGGCCTCGGTCAATGCCTCCTCCGAACCGGAAGCAATTTTCCGCAAGATCGCGTTGATCATCCCACTGGCTCGCTGCTGCCCGCAGGCCTTCGCCAGCTTCACGCATTCATTGACGCTTGCGCTTCCCGGAATCTGATCCAGGTAGCGCAGCTCGAAGCAGCCCAGACGCAGGATATTTCGCACAACCGGATGCATCCGTTTCAGCTTCATTGAGGCGTAACAAGCAATCCGTTCATCGAGCTCGATCGCCCGCTCCACAACGCCACGGACCACCCGCCCCACATAGGCTCTTCCTTCTCCAGAAACTGCTGTCCCGGCGAGGGCTTCCTGAATAAATGTCTGCCGCTCAAGAACCTCAATAATGGCAAAAAGGGCAGCTTCCCGTTCGTTTTTTTCGCCTCGCCCCACTTGCTTAATCTCTGTTTCGCCCGCTGAACAGCAGAATCAGACGCAGAAGCTGCAGGATCGAAGCCGCTGCGCTGGCAACATAGGTGAGCGCAGCCGCCCCCAACACCTTCTCGGCATAGGGCATCTCTGAACGCGGCACAAGCTGGTTGTCTTCCATCATGACCAACGCCCTGTGGCTGGCGTTGAACTCCACCGGCAGCGTCACAAGCTGAAACAGCACCGACAGGGAAAACGCCCAAATGCCAATCTGAATCAGTATATTTCCAGTACCAGAGGAGAAGAACAACCCCGCCAAAATCAAAGGCCAGGCCATCGTAGAACCAATATTGGCAACCGGCACCAGCGTCGAACGAAACGTCAGCGGAAAATACGCCCTCGCATGCTGAATCGCATGGCCGCATTCATGCGCCGCTACCGAAAGCGCCGCAATACTGCCCGAGCTATAGACCGAATCCGACAGATTCACCGTCTTGCTGCGGGGATCGTAGTGGTCAGTCAGGTTGCCGGACACATGCTGTATCCGTACGTCCGAAATCCCGGCCAGAGACAGCACCCTCTCCGCCATCTGCGCCCCGGTCATCCCGCTGGCGGAACGATGTCCGGAATAGGTTCGAAACGTGGAATTGACTCTGGCTGAAGCGAGCATACACAAGACGGCCCCGATCAGCACCAAAATATAGGTCGGATCCAATCCGTATCCATAATATCCCATACCTTGCCTCCTTAGTCGAGCCGTTCTTTTGGAGCGACCCGATACCCTCTCAAAAACTCCTCTATCCGCATCGGCTTTTTGCCTGCGGGCTGCACCCTGCAAAGCGAAAGCGCGCCCTCCCCTGTGGCTACAAGCCATTCGTTTTTCGACACGGCGATCGTCTCTCCGCAAGCCGCTTCCTCCCCGGCCGGGGTTTGCCGAACTTCGACCGATAGTATTTTCAGCGGTTTCCCGCGAAACTGGCAATAGGTGCCGGGCCACGGAGCAAGCCCTCTCACCAGCCGCTCGAGCTCTACCGCCGACTTTTCAAATGAAAGCTTCCCAAGCTCCTTTTTGATCTTGCCCACCTTGGTCGCCTTCGCCTCATCCTGCGGCACGGCCACGATTTCGCCCGCTTCCAGCTTTTCTAAAGCCTCCACGATGGACTGTCCGCCCAACACGGCCAGCTTGTCGAAAAGACTGCCGCCCGTATCCTCCGGGGCAATCGCCATTTCTCTTTGCAGCAGAATATCGCCATCGTCGAGCCCTTCGCCCATCTGCATGATCGTAATGCCCGTCTTTTCATCACCATTTAATATCGCCCACTGGATCGGCGCCGCGCCCCGGTATTTGGGAAGCAGTGATGCGTGGATATTGACACAGCCAAAGCGCGGCAGCTCCAGCACCGCCTTTGGCAAAATCTGCCCATAGGCAGCGACCACGAAAATATCCGCCTCACAAGACATCAGCCTATAAACTGCCTCTTCGTCCCGGATTCGCACCGGCTGAAAGACTGGGATTCCTTTGTCGATAGCCCATTTCTTGACCGGAGGCGCCGAAAGCACCTGCTTTCGCCCCACCGGCGCGTCGGGCATCGTCACCACCAAGCCAATCTCGTGTCCTGCCTCTTTCAAAGCATCGAGGATCGGCAGGCAGAAATCCGGCGTCCCCATGAAAATCAGCTTCACCCGTCCTCCTCCATCTCTACGTCCTCAATGTCCATCAACGGCCCCTCCGCAATTTCCGGATACAGATGTCCGTCCAAATGATCGTATTCGTGGAGGATCACCCGGGCCGGGATTCCCTCGGTCTCATAGACAAACTCATTCATATCCCGGTCAAACGCCTTGATCCGCACAAAATTGGGACGGGTGACATTGGCCACCTTGCCGGGCACTGACAAACAGCCCTCGCTGCCGGTCTGTTCTCCGCTCGTCTCCACTACCTCCGGATTGATGAAAACCATCGGGTTCGGATCCTCGTCTTCCTCCGTCACATCGACAATGAACAGCCGCCGGAGTATGCCGACCTGCACGGCTGCAAGCCCCACTCCCTCGCCATCATACATCGTATCAAACATATCATCGATCAGGACGCGCATCCTATCGGTCATCTTGGCTACTGGTCTTGAAATCTTGTATAAAATCGGGTCTCCCTCTAGTCGAATCTCCCTCAACGCCATAATCTTCTGTCATTCTCTCTTTCTACTTGAAAGGCCAATCCGCCCGCAGACGGCCTTGCCCGGGGTCCTCAAAATCTACACATGAGAAGTATTTTACCAAAAGCAAGCCCCTCTGACAACCAAAAAATGGAATCTCACCGAATCTAACCCCGAAATCACCGGGCATTCTGGCTTTTTTTCATCTCCACCTTCATCGCTGCCCACCGGATGAACCGCTGCAAAAGGATCTTTCCCTTGCGGAAACGGATGATGAATATAATGAATCCGGCCAGAAACACCAATGCCGCGATCGCAATGATCGTAGGGATCAGTCCCTCCCAGTACTCCTCCACGCCAAACGTGAACGCATCACCCGGCGCCTCAAACGACTGATAGGTCCCGAAGCTCTTTGTCGGCACGAGCTTGGCCTTTCCATTTTCATCGTACAAACGAATCCGTATCGAATGGTCGTTTCGGGAAGGGAGATAACGAAAGACGTGCCGCTTTTCCCCATCCTTTGGCACTGAAACCGAAAATCGCGCTATTTCCTCGAGACCCGTCAGGTCCGAAAAAGCCATGGTCTGCTCGACCTTTTCTTCGGTGACGGACAGCGCCTCTCCCCGTTTGAACGCGCCCTCCGCCATCAGGATGGGCCGGTCGTTCTCCCTCGAAAGATCGCTGCCGATCAACGTCTCCACCCGGTCGTATTTCGCCTTGATCCGGTCGTCCGCCACGATTTTTGAAAAATCCGAACGGTTCCAATGCCCTACAAAGCCTTCCCGTTCAGGAATGCTTGGAATCTGGCTTTTCTCGAGCCCTTTCCCATACTCACACTCCACCTTCGCGACCGTGTCATCTTCTGCCACAAAGGTCAGAATCAAAGTCGAGAATTCAGTCGGCGCGCCGGGAAGTCCCAGCAGTGTCGCATAACTGGTACTCTGTGCGACGCCATTGTAGCTGACCCCGTCGATCCCGTACAATCCCTTCGCATAATAATAATTGTCGTGGATTTCTGACGAGGCGACCTCTTCCACGTTTCCGCAAATAGCCCCCACAAACTGCGCCGCGCCGCCTATACCTGACATCGAAGCGCAGCCATGAACCTTTTTTCCATATCCGACAATCCCGCCCACATAGCGTTCGCCCTCGTTGTACTGCTTCGAAAAGCTGTCGGCGATCTCCGCCACACTGTAACCGCAGATGCCGCCCGCATAATCCATTTCCACGACCACGTCCCCAAAACCCCGGCACTGGGAAATGAGCCCCAGCTCCATCCGGCCGACAACGCCTCCTCCGGTATGCCGATTGGCCCGCACCTCGCCCCGGTTCTCGCATTTGTCCACGACGCATTTGGTACGCAGCACATAGTCAAACGTATTTCTGCCGTTCTTCTCGATGTCGCTTTCCGGGTCAAGATCCACCTCGAAGCCCATTGTCCCGGTAATACCACCCAGATTGAAATCGGCCTCAATCGTTCCCGTATTGGAGCAGGCCGACGTACGCCCGTCCCTGGCGCCCTCGATATCCTGCGCAGAAATATCCTCGGTCTTGTCCTCCGTATAGGTGTCCGGATCCATTGCCTTGTGGACGATCGTATCGATTTTCTGCCGAATCCGGTCGCTCTTGACCTGCATATCCTGCATCGAGGAAATCGAACCCTGCAGATTGCCGTTGACCGCCGTTGCTGTCTCATTGACGGCTTCCGTGATCTGTCCGAGCGTCGCGTACAACTCGTTGCTGGCCGCGTCCAAATCGTCCCCGAGATGATTGGCCTTGTCCTTGAAGG
>JAFUXY010000414.1 GCA_017477005.1 Lachnospiraceae bacterium
AATGTACTGTCCAAAGCGACGCAGGATGATATAATTGAGAGAACCGAGCAGAGCCTAGTGTGAGTTAGCGTGCGTGTTGTGCACGGTTACGAACACTGGCATCGGAGCGGAACTTCCTTCATTATTAACATAGAGTATTTTCAAGAAAGGAGCCTTACCAATGAAACTTTTAATCGACCATGCAGACATTGAAAAAATCAAGCGAATCTACGAATACTATCCGATCGACGGCGTTACGACCAACCCGACCATCCTTGCGGCGGGAGGTCGTCAGCCCTACGATGTGCTGACGGAAATCCGAAAGTTTATCGGCGACGACGCCGATTTGCATGTCCAGGCGGTCGCACTCGACGCAGAAGGGATGATCAAGGACGCGAAAAAAATCGTGGAAGTGCTGGGCAAGAATACCTATGTCAAGATTCCGAGTGTGCCGGAGGGCTTCAAGGCGATGAAGGCTTTGAGCAAAGAGGGAATCCGGCTCACGGCCACCGCTATTTACACGCCGATGCAGGCGTATCTGGCGGCGAAGAGCGGCGCTTCTTTTGCGGCTCCCTATATCAATCGAATTGACAATATGGGCTTTGACGGTATCCAAGTGGCGAAAGATATTCACGACATTTTCCAAAAGAATGGAATGGAAGCCGGGCTTCTGGCGGCAAGCTTCAAGAATTCCCGGCAGGTATTGGAGCTGGCGAAGTATGGGGTGCTGGCGGCTACGGTGGCTCCGGACGTGATCGACGGGTTGCTGAAGAATACGGCGATTACCTCTGCCATTCAAGTGTTCGTCAAGGATTTTGAAGGTCTGACAGCGCCCGGAAAGACGATGAGCGATTGTTGAGAGGATGGAAGTAGTCGTAAACGAGAATAAAGCAGAAAGAGTTTCGACTAATTGGTCGAAAAAACTTGCTATCTCCATTAAATAGTGGTATCCTCAAAAAAAGGAGGTGGCTAATTATGCCTACAATTACACCTATTTCAGATTTAAGAAATTATGGCAATGTTTTAGAAAAAGTATCAATCGGATCGCCTGTGTATCTTACAAGAAATGGACGCGGTGTATATAGCATTCGGGATATGGAAGACGAGGAAAACTTTCAAAAAGCGGAGGCTATGATCCAACTTTTCTGTGAATTGAATGCAGGGATCAGGTCAGCCGAAGAAGAGGGGTGGATATCTGAGGAAGAATTGAGATCTCATATCCATAATCGGAGGAATGAGCGTGGTAGCATATAAAATCAGATACACTCCAGCAGCACAAAAAGATATGGAAGATATCTGGGATGGCGTTTTTGAAGTTTCCTACGATTTTGATACTGCCGACAAATATGTTGATGATCTTGCTGATGAAATTGCCAAAAAGAAAAAGGCTCCGATGTCAGGAATACCGCTGTATTATCGAGGATTGTTTACTGGATTCTATTCAGTGAACTTCAAGGCATATAAGGCCTTCTACAGAATAAACGGGAATTGCATGGAAGTCATTCGCGTTTTATTGGCAAAAATGGATTATATGAAAGTATTATTTGGAGAGAGTGAGTGAAAATAAGGGAAAAAATTTTGAAAAAATTATTAGCAACCACTTGACAAGAGTGCTAATAAGTGGTATAACATAAGCAAGTTGAGGGACAGCAAAGAGATAGGGACCTCAACGGAGACCATAGTTTTCAAATATCCGACGAAAGCCGGACATAGAACAGATTCCAAGGAGAGGCGGTCAAGATGCGCTGGCTGTTCTGGAATCAGATAAGGCGAGAGGAGGAATGACTTATGTTGATGCCTAGTATTTTTGGAGAGAATTTGTTGGACGACTTTTTTGACCTGGATTTCCCGCGCAGAAGTTTTCGTACACCGAGCGCGCCGGCCAATGGCCTGATGAAGACCGATGTCAAGGAGAAGGACGGCGCATTTGAACTGTCGATCAACCTTCCGGGCGTGAAGAAGGAAGACATTCAGGCGGAGCTGAAGGACGGATATCTGACCATTTCAGCAAACCATGGCTCGAACAAGGAAGAGAAGGATCAGGACGGACGCTATATCCGCCGCGAGAGATACTTCGGCAGCGCTTCGAGAAGCTTCTATGTAGGAGAAGATCTGACGCAGGAGGACATCAAGGCGAAGTACGAGGATGGCGTTTTGCGGATCGATGTGCCAAAGGTAGAGCCGAAGAAGCCGGAGGTAGAGGAGAAAAAGTATATCGCAATCGAGGGTTGATGAAAGAATCAACCGTTGTGAATGAAGATCCCTGCGGAGAAATCCGCAGGGATTTTTTGCTTTTCAGTGTTTTCTTGAGGTCATTGGTGAAAATGTACAAAAAAGTTGTTGACATCGACTATATTTTTGACTACAATTGAAAAGGATTTCACTTATTAACCATAGAATCGTTTCTGAGTCTAAAAGGGAGTGATTCAGGCGATTCAGAACCAGTAAGGGGGTTTGTATGAAAAAGAGAAAAATTGCAGCAATCTTGATGACGGTCGTACTCGCTGTCGGTACTTTGGCTGGCTGCGGAGGCGGCTCCTCTTCTTCGGGCGGGGGTTCCGGAGATTCGAGCGCTGAGGCGGATTCTTCCGATTCCGGTTCCGGCGACGCAGAAGGGATTACCATCTTCAATTCCAAGATGGAGGTTCAGAGCCAGATGGAAGAGATGGCCGAGAAGTATTCTGAGGAAAAGGGCGTTCCGGTAGAGGTGTATTATTCAAGCGATACTGTGGCGGCGCATTTGGCGACAAAGTACGCTTCGAACGATCCGTATACGATCTCGATGGTAGATGCAAAGGATGTATATTCTTTGGCAGAAGAGCATGCGTTGGATCTGACCGGCGAGGGCTGGGTAGACAAGACCACACAGGCCATTTCCATTGGCGACAAGGTCTATGGTTTCCCGGTTTGTATCGAGGCTCGCGGCATTATCTACAATGCGGATGCGATCAAGAATATCACCGGCGAGGATTTCGATCCTTCTTCGATCAAGACCAAGGCGGATTTCGAGGATCTGTGCAAGACACTGGTAGACGGCGGGATGGAAGCTCCGACCGGCGTGATGAAGGAAGACTGGTCTTTGGGCGCGCATTATCTGGCGCAGGTATATGAAGAGCAGGACGATCCGGATGCGTTCATTGCTGGCATCAAGGATGGCTCTGTAGATCTGGCCAAGGACGAGAAGTACAATTCTCTGATGGATACCTTTGACGTATTGAAGGACAACAACTACGCAAAAGACGCAGCGATCTCCGCGGAGAGAGAAGTGACAGAGCAGAAGTTGGCTGAGGGCGAGATTGCCTTTATGTTCGGCGGAAACTGGGACTGGTCCGTATTGAATGCCTATGATTACACTGAGAATATGGGCATGATGCCGGTACCGCAGGATATGGAGGATGATTTCTCCGGCAAACTCGTTGGCGGCGGCTCCAAGTATTTCTTCATCGATTCTTCTGAGAATACTTCTGAGACACAGCAGCAGGAAGCAAAGGATTTCCTGAACTGGCTCGTAGATGATGAAGAAGGACAGTCCTTCATCGTGAACGACTGCGCATTGGTACCCGCTTATTCGAATATTACCTTGGAAGTAGCTGACCCTCTGGGCAAGTCCGTGAAGGAATACACGGATGACGACCTTCTGGTTCCGAACTACAATTATCTGCCGGATGATCATTATTCTATCTGCGGCGCTTCCTTCCAGAAGTATCTGGCTGGCGAGACAGATCGTGATGGTCTTGCGAAAGAAATCACCGATTATTGGGGAACCGCTGAGGTTGGCGAGCACTGATATTTCGTAAACAGTTCTTTTAGATAGGGGAGAAGAGAATGAAAAGAAATAAGTTATCTTATAAAGTCTCGCAGTTCCTCATGTTTGCCGGACCGGCAGCGCTCCTGTTTTTGGCCGTGGTGATCATTCCGTTCATCTATGGTCTGTATCTGACCTTTACAAGCTGGGATGGTATCGCAAAGGAAAAACCTTGGGTGGGCTTTGCGAATTATGCCGCCGCTTTTGGGGATGGAGACTATTGGATGGCGATGCTTCGGACGGGTATATATTCGTTCTTTGCGGTCATTTTGGTCAATATAGTAGCGTTTACGCTGGCGTATCTCGTGACGAGCGGGATCAAGGGACAAAATTTCTTCAGAGCGGGTTTCTTCGTACCGAACTTGATCGGTGGTATCGTTTTGGGTTATGTATGGAAATTCGTGTTCAACCGTGCGTTTGTGGCGATTGGGTCAGCTTTGTCGGGAACTACGGTTCCGTCCCTGCTGTCTACGACCGGCGGCGCTATGTTCTGCTTGATCCTTGTGACAGTTTGGCAGTATGCTGGTTATATGATGCTGATTTATGTGGCGGGTTTCATGAGTGTTTCTGACGCTTTGAAGGAAGCGGCTATGATCGACGGTTGTATACCGGCACAGGCGATGTGGAACGTGACTATTCCGCTGATGCGGGCCTCTTTTGTACAGTGTATTTTCCTGAGTATCACCCGCTGCTTCGTAGTGTACGATGTCAACCTGTCGTTGACAAAGGGTGAACCGTTCAACACTTCGGTGATGGCGGCTATGCACGTATACAATCAGGCGTTTACATACAAGAATTATGGTCTGGGTCAGGCTGAGGCGCTGCTGCTCTTTGTCGTTTGCGCGGTAGTGGGCGTGACGCAAGTTTACATTGGTAAGAAAGGGGAGGTGGCTGCATAATGACTGAAAATGATAAAGCGGCAAGGCGAAAGAAAATTATGCACGCCTGTATGTGGGTAGTTCTGCTGATTTTATTTATTTGCTTTATCTCGCCTTTCTTGTTGGTAATCATCAATGTGTTCAAGACCAAGGGAGATATCACGGCGAATCCGCTGTCGCTGATCGGCGAGCATGGATTCACGATGGATAACTTCCCACAGGCGATGGACAAGATGAAGTTTTGGCGGGTGTTCACGAATTCCACGATTATTACCGTTTGCGCAACGATTTTGACGATTTTGGTTTCATCGATGGCTTCGTTTGTGATTGTCCGCAATCAGAAATGGCCGGCTTGCTCCTTGCTTTTCTCGGCTATGGTGGCCTCGATGGTCATTCCGTTCCAGGTGCTGATGGTGCCGTTGGTTTCCGTATATGGCGGTACTCTTGGCGTATTGAATCATCGTCCGACGTTGATTTTGATGCACGTAGGATTTTCGGTATCGATGGCGACCTTTATGTTCCACGGCGCTATCCATACGAATATCCCGCTTGAATTGGAAGAGGCGGCTCTGATCGATGGCTGTACGCGTTGGCAGACATATTGGAAGGTGGTTTTCCCGCTGTTGAAGCCTACGATTGCGACGGTGGCGATCATTGACGCAATGGCTTTCTGGAACGACTATCTGCTTCCGAGTCTGGTTTTGACCAACAAAGAGCTCTATACGATTCCGATCGCGACACAGGCGTTCTATGGAACGTATTCGACGGATATCGGGCTTGTCATGGCGGCGCTGCTCTTGGCGATGCTGCCGATTCTGATACTGTATGTACTCTTGCAGAGATACATCGTAGAAGGTGTGACATCTGGTGCTGTGAAGGGTTGATTGAAAAAAGGAACTGGTCAGGTATGTTGGCCGGTTCCTTTTCTATTAGATTCCCAGAGAAAGGGAAGGGACATGCTGGAACGTATTTTTGATATGGATAATCCGTTGATGCGGGCTTTGTCGGTGGCGGCCGATCTGATCCTGCTCAACTTGCTCACCGTTTTTTGCAGTATCCCGGTCTTTACATGGGGGGCGTCCTATACCGCCCTCAACGACCTTGTAGGGCATCTGGTTCGCGGTGAGGAGGGATATGTTGCAAAATCTTTTTTTCAGTCGTTTCGTACGAATTTCAAAAAGGGAGTCCTGCTGGGGCTGCGGTTGTTGGTGGCGGGGGGAGTCCTTGCGGTGGATATCTACGCCTTGCGCAAGGCGATGTTTGCGGTGAGGATCTTTTTTTATGTATTGGCAATGTGGCTGCTGCTTTTGGCGATCCTGTCCTTTGCGTTGCTTTCACGCTATGAAAATTCGATCATAGTCACTTTGAAAAATGCCGTATCGCTGGTCGTTGGGTTTTTCCCGTATTGCTTGGGGATACTGTGTACTACGATGGTCTTTTTGGGCATCCTTTTCGTCTTTTGGAGTAGATTGCTGCCTGTGGTGCTTTTGATGGGTGTTTCTCTGCCTTGTTATGTCAATGCGCTGTTTTTTGTCCGGATTTTTGACCGGTTGGAAGAACGGAACACGACGGAGGAAAGCGCCTAAAGCCTGGTATTGAGCCATGCAACGATGGATTCTAAGCCTTCGTCGGAGAAGGAAGCGGTATGGGTGGTCTTCTCTTCATCCGGCGTGTGATCGAAGGCGAAAGGCCCCCGCCAGGCGGTGGCCAGAAATTTCGCTTCTCCATCGATGCTGGTTTTTTCGATGCGATAGCGCAGGCCAGCGTCGCTTCCGGTAAAGGGAGCTTTTTCGTAGTAGCTCAATGTGAGAAGATGGTTTTTATCGATCATAGAAAAATGTCCTTTCCTGTTGTGGTAGATGGGTAGATTTCTGTATTATAGCATGTTTGGTTGGGGGATTCTATAATTCTATAGAAAGGGGCTATGTATGACGGAGCTAGAGCAGTTGGACAGGGCGAGGAGTCTGGCCGAAGCAGCACACGCCGGGCAGGTTGACCGGGGAGGAAATCCGTATCAGGAGCATTTGGCGGCTGTGGCCGGAGGCTGTACGACGATTTGTGAACAGACCGTTGCCTGGCTGCATGATATCGTGGAAGATACAGACGTAGATATCCAGCGATTGAGGGAGGAAGGTTTTTCTGAAGAAGTCGTGGAGGCGGTCTCCTTGCTGACGAAGCATTACGACGATTCCTTTGATTACAAAACGTACTTGACGGCGATCCGCCGCAATCCGCTGGCCTGCGCCGTGAAGCTCTCGGATTTGAAGCACAATATGGATACCAGCCGCCTGAAGGAGATTACCGCGGATGATCTGCTTTATCAGGAGAAGTACCGCGTGAGCGATGCGTTTCTGCGCGGGCAGCTTGCGGAGGATGTGGCGTTTCCCAAGGCTTGGTCGAAGCATAATCATGGACGCAGCCAGGAGCCGAATTTGGGCGAGCCAACAAGATAATGAGAAAAAATTTGTTTTAGACACTAAAAATTGTGGTCTTTCCTTCGAATATATATGGTAAACCAATTAAATATCAGCATGAAAGATGATCGTGCGATATTTTACAGAAGGGAAGTGAGTAATATGAAAAATTTGAGGATCAAGTTGATGAAACCATACGATGTTCAGGAATTTGTCAATATCGCCTCGCAGTATGATTTTGATATTGATTTGCGTAGAGGTTCCTGCTATTTGGATGCCAAGTCGTTTATCGGGGTTTTGACGCAGGCGCTTGAACAGGAAATGTTGGTGATCTGCCATGGCGAGAATGAGGACTTCAATCGGTCGATTCAAAAGTTTGCCGTTGCCTGAAAACGGCATTTCAATGTGATTTCAAGAATGAAAAGTTATATGGATGGACATATACACGCAGGGACAGGTGGAAACGGGTTTTCCAAATGTCCTTTTTTGTGTTATAATTGGGGGAAGTGCTGCATTTGGCGCTGAAACGATTTGCTTGAAAGAACCGTTCATACAGAAGAGAAAGAGAGGTTCCTCACAGTGGTTAGAAGGGTATATGTGGAGAAAAAGGAGCAATTTGCCGTACGTTCCAAGGAATTGTTCGAAGAACTGATCAACTATCTTTCCATAGAAGGAATACAGAGGGTGCGCATTCTGGCCCGCTATGATATGGAAGGCGTTTCAGACACGGTATACGAGGCAGCGAAATACACGGTTTTTTCAGAGCCTCCAGTGGATCTGCTCTATGAGGCATGGGAAGGGGCCGTCGAAGAGGCCGAGCAAGGGCTGTGCCAATTGATTGGGGCAGAAAACGCGAGGATCTTTTCAGTGGCCTACTTGCCGGGACAGTACGATCAGCGGGCGGATTCGGCGGAGCAGTGCCTAAAGCTATTGAAAGAAGACGAGACACCGGTGATCCGCTCCGCGATCACCTATGTGATTGAAGGCCGAATTTCAGAGGACGATTTTGAGAAGATCAAGAGCTACTGTGTCAATCCGGTGGATTCGGAAATTGTATCCGAGCAGATCCCGGATACATTGATACAGCAGTATGAGGAACCCGGGGAGGTCGCCGTCTTCGAGGGCTTTATCCATATGGATGAGTCTGCGCTGCGTGCCTTGTACGACTCCCTGTCTTTGGCTATGACATTCGCCGATTTCCAGCATATTCAATCGTATTTTAACAAGGACGAGCATCGGAATCCGACCATGACTGAGATACGGGTATTGGATACCTATTGGTCGGATCACTGCCGCCATACGACTTTCTCCACTGAGATCAAAGAGGTGCAATTTGAAGATGGCCGCTATCGCAAAGCCATGGAGGAGGCGCTGAAACGGTATTTGGCAGATTTTGAAGAGATGTATGGTGCGGCGTCAGATGAAAAATACATTTGTTTAATGGATATGGCTGTGTTGGCCGCCAAGAAGATCAAAAAAGAGGGCGGACTTTCGGATCAGGAGGAGTCGGACGAAATCAACGCTTGTTCGATCGTCGTTCCGATTGAGGTCGATGGCCGGACCGAGGAATGGCTTTTGAATTTCAAGAATGAGACCCACAATCATCCGACGGAGATTGAACCCTTCGGCGGCGCAGCTACCTGTTTGGGCGGCGCCATTCGGGATCCCCTTTCAGGTCGTACCTATGTGTATCAGGCGATGCGCGTGACCGGAGCGGCCGACCCCAGAAAGCCTGTGAGCGAAACCATAGAAGGAAAGCTGCCGCAGAAAAAGATCGTGCGTCAGGCGGCGCTCGGCTATAGCTCTTATGGAAATCAGATCGGACTTTCCACAGGCTTTGTGCATGAGATCTACCATCCCAACTATGCGGCAAAACGAATGGAAATTGGCGCTGTGATCGCTGCGGCTCCACGGCGGGCAGTCCGGCGGGGAAAACCGGTGCCGGGCGACGTGATTATGCTTTTGGGTGGTCGCACCGGTCGGGATGGCATTGGCGGCGCGACTGGCTCTTCCAAGGCGCATGACACGAAATCAACCGTCGAGTGCGGGGCGGAGGTTCAGAAGGGAAACCCGCCGACCGAACGCAAGCTGCAGAGGTTGTTCCGCAGGGAGGAGGCCAGCCTTCTGATCAAAAAATGTAATGATTTTGGCGCCGGTGGCGTATCGGTGGCGATTGGAGAGTTGGCCGACGGTTTGATCGTGGATTTGGATGCTGTTCCAAAGAAATATCAGGGCTTGGACGGCACAGAACTTGCGATTTCCGAGTCGCAGGAACGCATGGCGGTGGTGGTGGCTCCTTCCGATGCGGAGACGTTTATGCGCTACGCAAGGGAAGAGAATCTGGAGGCCACCAAAGTCGCTGAGGTGACAGAAGAGCCAAGGCTGGTGCTGCGGTGGCGAGGCAAGGCGGTAGTCGATCTGTCTCGGGCGTTTTTGGATACCAATGGCGCCAAGCAGGAGACGACGGTATTTGTAGAAACACCGGATGAAGCCAATGGATATTTTGATAAATGTATCATTAATTTTGTGGATAATGCACTGAATAAACAGGATATTCGAGAGGCAATGAAGCAGACATTGGGAGACCTCAATGTAGCGGGGCAAAAGGGCCTTGTGGAGCGGTTCGATGGGACCATCGGAGCGGCCTCTGTGTTGATGCCGCATGGGGGATGGAGGCAGTTGACACCTACGCAGGCTATGGCAGCGAAGCTGCCGGTTGGGACCGCCGAAAGCAGCGCGGTGTCTTTGATGGCCTATGGTTATGATCCCTATCTTTCAAGCTGGAGCCCCTATCACGGAGCGATATTTGCAATCACAGAATCTATTGCTAGAATCGTAGCTATTGGAGGAAATTACAAGAACATTCGATTTTCATTTCAGGAATATTTCGCCCGTATGACAGAGGATCCCAAGCGCTGGGGGCTTCCATTTGCCGCTCTTTTGGGAGCCTATGATGCCCAGATCCATTTCGGGCTTCCTTCGATTGGCGGCAAGGATTCGATGTCTGGCTCCTTCAATGAATTAAACGTGCCTCCGACCTTGGTGTCGTTTGCTGTGGATATGGCCGAGGTCGAAGATGTGATCACGCCGGAGCTTAAGGAGCCGGGGAGTCGTTTGCTCCTACTGTCCATTCAGCGTGATGCCTACGATGTTGTGGATTATGAAAAAGCAAAATGTACTTTTGATTTTATTCACCGTCTAATACAGGAGCGACGAATTCTTTCTTCTTATGTGGTGGATGGATATGGTATATTTGCGGCGGCAGCGAAGATGGCTTTTGGAAATGGGCTGGGGGTTCGCTTCACGGAGGATGTGGAGGAGAAACGGTTCTTTACCCCTGAGATTGGTTCGATTATGATTGAGGTCGCTCCCCAGGATGCGGACTGGATTCTTTCTGAAATGAAAGCCATAGGATTGGAGGGAGTGGGTTCTGAAATCGCGGATGTGACAGAAGAGCCGGTATTGTCGTTGGGAAGGGCCAAGTATCCATTGGATGAGGCGATTCGGGATTGGAGCCTGCCTTTGGAAACAGTTTTTCCGACGAGAACTTCCAATCAAGAAAGGGATCAACAAGACCAATTTTTGCAGAAAATCGAGTCTCAATACATGAAAAATAATGAAGATTTAACAAATAAAACCGTCCTTGTCAGCAAGAATCTTGTTGCAAAGCCCAGGGTGTTCATTCCTGTTTTCCCGGGCACCAATTGTGAGTACGATAGTGCGCGGAGGTTTGAGCTGGCCGGAGCCGAGACAGAAACCATCGTATTCCGAAATCAGAATGAATCGGATATTCGGGATTCCGCTCTTGCCTTTTCGAAGGCGATTTCAAGGGCTCAGATGGTGATGTTTCCAGGCGGTTTTTCAGCGGGAGATGAGCCGGAGGGCAGCGCCAAATTTTTCGCGACGGCCTTCCGCAATTCATTGATCCAAGAAGAGATGACACGATTGTTGGAAGAACGAGACGGCCTTGTACTGGGAATTTGCAATGGTTTTCAAGCCTTGATTAAACTAGGGCTTGTACCGTATGGCAGGATTCGGGAACAGGAGGCGACCTCGCCCACATTGACCACCAATTCGATCGGTCGCCATGTTTCCAAAATGGCGTATACCAAGATTGTGAATAATCATTCCCCGTGGCTGATGGGGGTGGAAAAGGGAGAAGTATTCGCAATAGGCGCTTCTCATGGAGAGGGGCGGTTTGTGGCTGAAGACATCGTCTTGGAGGAATTGTTTGCGCGGGGACAGGTGGCCACTATGTATACGGATCCGCAGGGAAATGCGTCGATGGAGGATGAAGTGAACATCAACGGTTCCTATGCCTGCATCGAAGGAATCACCAGTCCGGATGGCAGAGTGTTCGGGAAAATGTGTCACTCGGAGAGGATTGGAAAGGGATTGATGAAAAATATCTATGGAAACAAGGATATGAAGCTCTTCGAATCCGGGGTGCAATATTTTGTAGGATAATGGTCTCGCCAAGGGCTGAGCCGGAAATTCATTTTTGGTTCAACTCTGGATTTGGCAAAATGAAAGTTTTGATTCCTTGTTCGATTGGGTATCATTGAGGAAAAAGCTATTGAAGAAATTGAATTTTTCAGAATTATTAAATAAAGGCATTATTGTTTTGGATGGCGCCACCGGTACCAATTTGCAGGAGGCGGGGATGCCGACGGGTGTTTGTCCGGAAGCTTGGATTTTTGACCATCCGCAAGAATTGCTGCGTCTCCAAAAGGCCTATGTGGAAGCGGGGTCGCAAATTCTGTATGCGCCCACATTCACGGCGAACCGCCTGAAGCTGGCGGAGTTTTCCGAGATAGACCGGCTCGTGGAGATCAACCGCCGTATGGTGGCGCTGTCTCGAGAAGCAGCGGGCGGAAGGGCCTATGTGGCCGGCGATCTGACCATGACTGGTCGGCAGCTTTCTCCGGTCGGGGATCTAGGATTTGAAGAACTGGTGGACATCTACAAGGAGCAAGTGGCGGCGATTTTGGAAGAAGGCGTGGATCTTTTTGTCGTAGAGACTATGATGAGTCTGGCGGAATGTCGAGCGGCGGTTCTGGCGATCAAAGAGACCTGCGATCTCCCGATCATGGTATCGCTGACATACAATGAAAACGGGCGCACGCTGTTCGGAAGCCTCCCGGAGACGACTATGGTGGTGCTGCAGGCGATGGGCGTGGACGTTGTAGGCATCAACTGTGCGGCGGGACCCGAAGCCCTGCTTCCCGCCATTTCCAGTCTGCGAAAGGTCGCCAAGATTCCAATTCTCGCCAAACCCAATGCGGGGCTTCCGGTGCTTCGAAATGGAAAGACGGTATACGATATGACGCCGGAAGCCTTTGCGAGTGCTAAGATTCCTCTGGTCGAAGCGGGTGCCAGTGTGGTAGGAGGCTGCTGTGGGACGACCCCTGCCCATATTCGCGCCTTGAAGGTGGCTGTGTCCTCTATATCGGTCGAGCCGCCGGATCCGATCTATCGCTCGGTGCTGACATCCGAGAGAAAGAATGTGGTGGTCGATCCGGACGGATGCTTTCAGATCATCGGGGAGCGGATCAATCCCACCGGGAAAAAGGCGTTTGCCGAGGAACTTCGCAGCGGAAGGCTGGATATGGCCAAGAGCTTTGCCAAGGAACAGGAGCGGGACGGAGCGGCGATTCTCGATGTCAATATGGGCACCAACGGCATCGATGAAAAAGAAATGATGGTGCGGGCCATCGAGGAATTGACGTTTGCGGTCGACCTGCCGCTGTGTATCGACTCGAGCTACACGGAAGTGATCGAAGCGGCGCTGCGGATCTATCCAGGGAGGGCACTGATCAACTCTATTTCCGCTGAAAAGGAGAAGCTGCAGAAGCTATTGCCGATCGCAAAGAAATACGGCGCGATGTTCATCCTGCTTCCGTTGTCCGATACCGGTCTTCCAAAGACAATGGAAGAAAAACATAATAATATCCATACCATATTAAAGGAAGCAGAATCAATAGGAATATCAAAGGATGATTGTATTGTAGATCTCTTGGTTTCTACCATTGGTGCAGATGCCGCGGCAGCCAAAAAATGCTTTGTGACTGCCGCCTATTGCAAGGAGGAGCTGGGGCTTCCAACGGTCTGTGGCTTGTCGAATATATCTTTCGGGCTGCCGCAGCGGTCATTTGTCAATACGGCGTTTTTGGTGATGGCGTTGTCGGCGGGGCTGACTATGGCGATCGCGAATCCCTCGCAGACGCTCATGAAAATTTCGGCCTTGGCCGGAGATATGCTTCTCGACAAGCCGAAGGCGACGGATCATTTTTTGGATATGGTTCCCTCAGAGCCCTTGACGATTTTGGCAGAAAGTGAAATAGTAAGGAGGGCAGGAAGTGAACCAAGCGCTCCGGGGCAGCCTGCGAAGGTCTCGCCCGACACAGATGAGGCAGCGCGGCATCCGATTATCCGGGCCGTGGTACAAGGGGACGTGGAAGGTATCGTGCCTCTTGTGAAGGCAGAAATTGAACAGGGGACAACGGCATCTGATATACTAAATAATTATTTAATAAACGGAATTAATACGGTGGGAGATTATTACGAGAGCGGAAAATATTTCTTGCCACAGTTGATTTCCGGAGCCAACGCCATGAAGGAAGCAATGGAATACCTCGAGCCCATGCTTTCGGCGGGCGGAGTCGAAGAAAAAGAGTGCATCGTGATCGCAACGGTAGAAGGCGATATCCATGACATAGGGAAAAACCTTGTCGTACTGATGTTGAAGAATTACGGATACCGTGTGGTTGATTTGGGAAAGGATGTTCCGGCGAAGGAGATCGTGGATAGGGCGAAGGAGGAACAAGCGGCGGTGATTGGTCTGTCGGCGCTGATGACGACGACGATGATGCGGATGAAAGAGGTGGTAGAGCTGGCGAGAGCGGATTATCCACAGGCAAAGGTGGTGATTGGCGGCGCCTGTATTACCGCTGGCTTTGCGAAGGAAATAGGGGCAGACGGATACTCGGAGGATGCAGCAGGCTGTGTTCGACTGGTGAAGGAGCTGCTATAGTGCCGAATATGTATAGCTAAAAGGAGATTTTATTTTGGATTCCACAAAAGAACAGAGGGCGATAGAATACTTGCGCTCGCAATTGAATATGAATGACCCGGAGACGGTGCTGGTGGTGTATGCTCAGATCATCGACCAGGAGGTGTTTCATACACAGGTAGGGTTCGAGTTTTTGCAGGAGCTAAAGGATTATTTGTATGACAGCCCGGGGATCGACAATGCGAGAGTACCGGATTATCTTCCGAAGGCTTCCTTGCGCAACTATCCGGAGAGGGGGCCGGCCGGGGTGGCGGCGCAGCAGCCGACATCTGCGGAAAACACAGGAGACGAAGCCCCGGAGGATCGTCCCCCGCAGAGCAGAGCCGCGTCTGGCGCCGGAGAAGTGTCGAAGCCAAATAGACAGCCGAAAAGCGGCGGTGCGCCTCAAAGGAAGCAGGGAAGGACTGCTTCAAAAAAAGAAAAGAAAACCAGTGATAGTGATGTACCAGAGGGAAAAGGCGGTTATAAAATGCTGTTTCGATATTCACTGTTTATGAATATCGTGTTGATCGCAATGGTAATCGCTATGTTCATACTGACGTTGACCAGCGACTCTCCGAATGTCGTCAATTATCGCACGAAGCTCGAGGATGAATACGCTTCCTGGGAGCAGCAGCTTACCGAACGGGAGCAGGATCTGCGGAAACGGGAGCAGGAGGTTTCGGAAGCGGAGATGAGCCTGCGGGGCGAGCTGTATATGGATGAAGTATATGAATGAAAAGATTTTGATAGCGGACGATGAGGCGCGGATGCGCAAGCTGGTCCGGGATTTTTTGAAAAAAGACGGTTATGCGGTTTTTGAAGCGGCGGACGGGGAAGAGGCACTGGATGTGTTCTACGCCGAAAAGGGCATTGCGCTTGTGATCCTCGATGTCATGATGCCCAAGATGAACGGCTATGAGGTGCTTGAAGAGATCCGGCAGAGCTCGGAGGTGCCTGTGCTGATGCTGACGGCGAAGAGCGCGGAGGAGGACGAGCTTTCCGCGTTTTCGGGCGGCGCCGACGAATATATTACAAAGCCATTCTCGCCGAAGATTTTGGTGGCGAGGGTGAATGCGCTGCTGCGGAGGCAGGGAAGCCAAAAGGACAAGAGGCTTTGCGCGGGCGGGATCGCGGTGGACGAGGAAAAGCATGAAGTGACCGTGGACGGTGAGTTTGTGCGATTATCGGTCAAGGAATTTGAGCTTCTGGTGTATTTTATGCGGAATAAAGGCATGGCGCTGACGCGGGAAAAAATCCTCTCGGCGGTGTGGGAGTTTGATTACCTTGGAGAAGCGAGAACCATTGACACTCATGTGAAGATGTTGCGCAGCAAGCTGGGAAAATATGGGAAATATATTCGGACGATTTGGGGAATGGGCTACAAATTTGAAGTGGATGCAGAAGAGACGGCATAGCATCCTGTGGCAGATCACGGGCATCATGGTGTTGAGCCTGTTCGGAGTCCTTTTGCTGCTGTGGCTGATGAATACGCTATTTTTGGGGCGGTTTTACATGAGCTACAAGGTATCTTCGATGAAGGTCGCTTTTGAGGTCATTGACGACGCGCAGGAGGAAGGCGTTCTATACGATGAATCCTACTTGCCGGTGATCGAAAAGCTCTGCGCCAACGAGAATCTGTCCTTGATGATTATTTCTTCGGATGGGACGGTGCGAATGACTTCCCAGAATGAAAATTCGGCGTTGATGGATCAGTTTTTTGACCTGATGCTCGATCACCATGACAGCCAATCTCAGGTTTTGTCAGCGGAAGACGATTATACGATTCAGAAACGCCGG
>JAFUXY010000415.1 GCA_017477005.1 Lachnospiraceae bacterium
GAAGGTGATTGCGACGAAGATACCATGAAAGATGCTCCAACCGTACAGGTGGAAAATGTCTAACTGTTCAGTCGCCTGAATAGTTAAGAAAATTTGCCCTAATCAGCAAAATAAGGTATGATAGAAAGAAAAACTGGCTGATTACTGGAGATTACTGGAGGATGGCGTATGAATATCGTTGTTTTAGCGGGCGGTCTGTCTACGGAGCGAGATGTTTCTTTCCAATCCGGAAAGCGGATTGCCGAGGCACTTCGCCGTCATGGGCACAGAGCCTTGTTGGTGGATTCCTATTTGGGATTTGACACGAAGGGGCTTAGCTGGGGCGAGATCTTTGAAAAGGATTTGGAAATGAGCATCGAGGTCGGCGAGATTCCGACGAAGGAGCCGGATCTGGAGGCAGTCAAGCGGCAGAGAGGGGAAGCCCATCCCTCGTTTTTCGGGCCGAATATCGTTCCGCTCTGTCAGGAGTCTGATATCGTGTTCATTGCGTTGCATGGAGCCGATGGAGAAAATGGAAAGCTGCAGGCGGCCTTTGATCTGTTGGGGATCCGCTATACCGGCAACGGGTCGATCGGCTGTGCGCTGGCGATGGACAAGGGGATAGCCAAGCATTTCTTTTATTACTATGGAATTCCCTGCCCGCAGGGATTTTCGATTCAGAAACGTACCTACAACCGCGAGGCGGTGATCGACCACACGATTTTCCCTTGCGTGGTGAAGCCTGCTACCGGAGGTTCTTCGATTGGCGTGTCCATTGTCCGAAATGTGGCGGAGTACGATGCGGCGCTCGAGAAGGCGTTCCGCCACGAAGATGAAATACTGGTGGAGGATTATATCGAGGGACGGGAGTTTTCGGTCGGCGTTCTTGACGGCGTGGCGCTGCCGGTGATCGAGATTCGTCCCAAAACAGGCTTCTATGATTACGAGAACAAATACAACGCGGAAAAGACCGAGGAAATCTGTCCGGCCGATCTCGACGATGAAACCACGACGCAGATGCAGCTCTATGCGGAGCGCGTGGTGGCGGCGCTGGGACTGACGACCTATTCGCGTATGGACTTTATCGTGGACAAGGAGGGAGAGATTTATTGCCTCGAGGCGAATACGCTGCCTGGTATGACGCCTACGTCGCTTTTGCCACAGGAAGCGGCGGCCATTGGCATTACCTATAGCAACCTGTGTGAAGAAATAATTCAAATTTCGATGGAGAGATTCAATGATTAATATGACGATCGAGGCGGTGGCGGACGCTTGTGGCGGAGAGATTGTCTGCGATCCTAAAACACTGGACGCCATTCGGCATGTGGAAGCGATGGGGGTTGTGACGGACAACCGAAAGGTGAAGGAAAAGTTTGTTTTCATCCCGATAGTGGGCAAACGGGTGGATGGACATAGCTTTATTGATCAGGCCTTCAAGGACGGCGCGCTGTTCGTACTTTCCGAAAGAAGGCCTGAAAGCTGCGATGGTCCCTATGTTTTGGTTGAGCATTCCGAGGACGCTTTGAAGCGTATAGCGGCGTATTACCGTAGGCAGCTCTCGATTCCGATCATCGGGGTGGTCGGCAGCGTGGGAAAGACCGGCACCAAGGAAATGATCGCTTCGGTTCTGTCGCAGCGGTTTTCCGTCTGCAAAACCGAAGGGAATCTGAACAACGAGATCGGGATGCCTCTGACGCTTTTGTCAATTGGTCCGGAGCACGAGGTAGCCGTAGTGGAAATGGGGATCTCGAATTTCGGGGAAATGCATCGCTTGGGGGAGATCGCGCGTCCGAATATCGTCGTAATGACCAATATCGAGCGTTGTCATTTGGAGTTTTTGCACGACAGGGACGGTGTGCTTCGTGCCAAATCCGAGGTCTTTGATCATTTATCCGAAAATGCCGCGGTGATTTTGAATACCGACGACGACAAGCTCGCCAGTATTACTGAAATACCGGGGGCGAAGATTTGGCGGTTTGGCACAAAGGGGCAGCCGATTTGGGCCAGCGATATCCAATCAGAGGGACTTTTTGGATTAAAGGCGAGTATCCATACCGGCTCCGATATCTGGACTGTGGAGATTCCTCTGCCTGGCGAGCATCGTATCTACCATGCTTTGGCGGCTGTCGCCGTGGGTCTGGCGCTGAAGCTTTCTATGGAACAGATCCGCAAGGGCATCGAGAGCGCATCCGGGGTGTTGGGACGGACCAACTTTATTCAACTGAAGAACGGCATTACGATTATTGATGATTGCTACAATGCGTCTCCGCTTTCGATGAAGGCGGGGCTGAAGCTGCTTTCGCACGCCAACACGCGGCGGATTGCGGCATTGGGCGATATGGGTGAGCTTGGCGAAGAAGAGAGGGCGCTGCACTGGGAGGTCGGAGAATATCTGGCCGATCTGAATATCGATGAGCTGTATACGGCTGGCGTTCTCGCGAAGGAAATCGCCGCGGCTGTGGAGGCATCGGATTCAAGCTGTGTGGTTCATGTCTTTGACACCCGGGATGCGCTGGAAGCAGCACTGGTCTGTTCTATAGAACCTGGGAGTACCATCCTGGTCAAAGCGTCTCATTTCATGGGCTTCTCCAAGGTGGTCGGCACGCTAGTCGCCAATATCGGACGTGAAAACGGTGAGTAAAGGGAGGAGACAATATGCTTCGAACCGTTTCTATTGCATTTTTTTTGCTGATTTTTTTCATAATAAGCCTGCCCTTTTATGCGGTGATTCCGTTGATCGCAAAATTCGATCCGAAACGGGCGGATTGGATGGCGCAGAATATGGTCTGCAAAGCTTTTGATGTGATTATTTCGCTCTCCGGTATGCGGTTGACCGTCGAGGGAAAGGACAATGTTCCTTCTTCGGAGCCGGTGCTGTATATCGCCAATCACCGCAGTTATTTTGACATCGTGACCACCTATCCCCATGTCGCGGGGCTGACCGGTTATGTGGCGAAGCAGGAAATTGACAAGGTGCCGCTGCTCAAATATTGGATGCGGCTCTTGCATGGGCTGACCTTTGACCGGGAGGATCCCCGCAGCGGGATGAATATGATCCTGACCGCGATTGATTATGTGAAAAAGGGCTATTCTATTTTTATTTTTCCGGAAGGGACTCGTTCAAAGGATGGAAAGATGGGCGAATTCAAAGGGGGCAGCTTCAAGGTCGCTACGAGAACGGGTTGTGCGATTGTCCCCGTAGCGATTTCCGGTTCGGATGATATGTTTGAGCGTCATGTGCCGTTTGTGCGCGCGTCGGATGTGCGAATCCGCTTCGGTACGCCGATCCGTCCCAAGGAGCTGTCTCCGGAGGATCGAAAGCATATCGCCCGTTTTGTTCAAGAGAAGATTGAAGAGATGCTTTGAGGCTGTTGGCAAGATGGATTGATCCTGTTGATGGATCCGGATCCAAGTCTACAGTGCTTCTAGTTCAATCAAAAACAATTCATACAGATCGTCTTCGCCCACAAGCAGCGGGGAGTTTTCTCCTCCGCCGTTTGTGCTGCGGCACATTGCTGCATAGGCTTCTTCTCCGGCCGCCACCATATCCATAGCGGACACCGGAAAGCCTGCCTCCGAGCAGAGGCGGCAAAAAGCAAGCAGAGCGTTTCCCCAGACTATAGCGCGATACGTTCGCCGCACCGCGCAAAGGAGGTCCGGGGCCGCAGCGCGGCGATTTCCGCCTCCATCTGACGCAAAGCCGCGTCGTCGTGTCGTGGTTCATGGTGCGTGATAATCAACTGCTGCACATTTGCACGGTTGGCCAGCTCCACTCCCTGC
>JAFUXY010000416.1 GCA_017477005.1 Lachnospiraceae bacterium
GATACGCCGCCCGGAACCCGTAGATACTTTGATCCTCGTCCCCCACCATGAACAAATTTCGATCCTTCGAGGCCAGCAGCGCGATGATGATATGTTGGATTTTGGAAGTATCCTGCGCCTCGTCCACGCAAAAATAACGGTATTTGTGCTGGTAATAGGAGAGGAGCTGCGGATTCTGGCGTAGAATCTGGTAGGCGTACACCATCTGGTCGTCGAAATCCATACGGTCGCTCTGGTGCAGAAGAGAATTGTAATCTTCGAATATGCGCAGCAGTGGGACGGCATCATTATCGCCAAGCTTGCGAATTTCGTCGTTGCCAAGCATCATGTTTTTGATGTAGGAGATCTGCGTTTGCAGACTCTGCAGGTCGGATTCGGTTGGGTAATCTCCGATATATTTTTGAAAAATGCCGGTCAGTATTTCGAGAATATCCTTTTCGGAGGCCACTTGAACGCCGTCCATCTGGCCGCTGCGGTGAATGATTTCGAAGCAAAGGCTGTTGATGGTCTGAAACGAAAGACGCTCAGCCATCTTCGCGCTGAAGATCGCGGCGAAACGTCTTTTCATATCGGCGGCCGCCGCTTTGGTGTACGTGATGGTCAGGATATTTTGGGAGGGGATTCCGCAGCAGCCGATCAAAAAACCGATCCGTGTCACTAGAACCGTTGTCTTCCCGCTCCCCGGCACGGCGATCAGCAGGATGGGGCCTTCCACGGCGCGAACCGCCTCCCACTGCTGGTCGTTTAGAGAAATGGATAATCTGTTTTTGAAATCTTTGAAGGTCATAATATTGTATAGTAAACGAATTTAGAAATTGCCTAATAAAACCATAAATAAAAGTAACTATTCAGTCATATATGGACTGACTGAATAGTTACTTTTGGATGTCAGGCTTCCGTAGTCGCTGCGGCAGCTTGGGTAGCGGCCGCCTGCGTAGCAGCTGCTTCGTTAGCCGCGTCAGCAGCACTTGTCTCGTTCACGCGAACCTGATCCTGGTTGCCGGAATTCTTCCAATCTTCGAATTTCTGCAGAACCGCATCGTAGGTCTTCTGCGTCAGATCCGGCAGATCCTTGCCCCAGGTCTTGGTGGCCTCCTTGAAGCCCTTCTTGAAGGCATCGAGCATCTTGTCCGCCTTGGAAGGATCATCTCCCGCCAAAGCCTTGGCGAAGTCGAGAATACGATCTGAAGTCTGCTCGACTCCCCAATAACCATCCTCGGCGATGTCTGCCTGGGCCTGCGCCTTGGTAGCAGCATCTACGGTGAAATCGCCGCCTGCCAGGAACTTCCACATATCATCGGTCTGCCCGATGGCCTTGCCCTGTCCGGTCATGGTCTGGCGTACGATCTCCAAGAGCTGATTCTGGCGAGCTTCCTGATCAGCCTTCAACTGTGCGACCAAGGCGCTGCGATCCGCGGCCTTCTTGTCGGCTGCAGAGGTCTGCTCCGTGGAAGCGGAAGCTGTGTCCTTTGCGGCAGCAGCGGTGGCTGTGGCGGCTTCGTCTGATTTTTCATAGACGGCCGCTTCGCCAAAGTCGGTAGAAGCGCTGGTTGAAGAGTTGCTTGCAGCCGGTGTTTCGTCAGCGGCGCTGGTCTTTTTGGAGTTGCTTCCAGACAACTGATAGGCGCCAGTGGCTGCGTTGTTGATGGATGTGGTCATATCTACATTCATCTGGTTTCCTCCTTTCTTTGCAAAAAGTCATATACACAAAAATGGTCAGACTCCCTCTACGGATTATATCGACATTTCTCCAAAGAAACTTAACCCAAGATAGCGAAGATTTTCTACCTGTACGGTTGTTCATTCAAAATTATGCTCAAATTATTGACAATATTCAATAAATAGACTATAATCACCACACTATGAAGCACAGAAAGGGATTTTCCTACAGCGTTCTGTTCACGCGGACGGACAGACAGGAAGCGTTGAAATACATACTCCAAAATAGTTTTCCCGAAGAGCATGGGCAGGTGTTTCTCCCGATGTATGAGCATTACAGGAGAGATCGCAAAGAAATAGAGCAAAAAGCCTTGTTCCCGGGGTATCTTTTTATTTTTTCAGACCTTGCGCCAAATGCGCTCTACGAGTATGTGAGAAAGAGCCGCATAGATATGAAGGCCTTTGTCAAGACGCTGAATATGGAAAAGATATACAACCAGTGGGAGCCGCTTTTGGAAGAAGACAACGGAGCCAATTTGCGGGATCTGACAGACGAAGAAGAGAACTTTCTGGAGCAGATGTTGGATGAAAAAGGAATTTTGCGAATGTCTGCGGGTTATTTGGAAAGCGGAAAAGCGATAGTGGTAGAGGGGCCTTTGGTCGGATTGGATGAGCGGATCGACAAACTCGACCGACGCAACAAGCAGGCGCGTCTGAAATCCTTGATTTTGGGGCGTGAAGTGTACGTTGGTCTGGACATCCTGCCGAAGCGTGTTTTTTTTCCGAATGACAAAGATGCGCCGGAGGTGCTGAGTGACGGAACGGAGATCAATTTGGAGGCTTTGAAAAAAACGATGAATGGGTTTTGCATGGTCAATTGAGCGGGTTAGATATATTGTTCGCTGTGCAAAAAGAAAATAATGAATGGATAAGCTGGCTTGCCGCTATCTGGGCGTTGTTTGGTCATAGAGAGAGGTGGATTGAAGGCAAATCTTGTCTTCGAATGGCGAAGCACGCCCAAAATAGAAGGGCAGGGTAGCAATGGTAATAGATTTTCATGCGCATATCTTGCCGGGCATCGACGACGGGGCGAGGGACTTGGAAACCTCCATCGAGATGCTTGACAAGATGAAGAAGCAGGGGGTGGACATGGTCGTCGCCACTCCCCATTTTTACGCGGACAGTATGACGGTGGACGGCTTTCTGAAAAACTGCGAGAAAGCCTATGAAGCCGTGGAGTCCCGCCGCAGGGACGGCTGGCCGAAGGTAATGAAAGGCGCCGAGGTGGCGTTCTTCCCGGGTATCTCGAAGGCGGGGAGGGTAAGGGAGCTGGCGATCGAAGCAGAATCAGCGGAACCGTCAGCGAAAGGGGGTTCCGAGGCGGCGGGTTCCGGTGACGAATCTCCGCCGGGAAGAGGCGCCGCGCTGCTGCTTGAGATGCCGTTTCGGGATTGGGACAGGACTGTTGAGCAGGAAACAATCTCGCTCGCCCGCAGCGGGCTGTTCGTCATCCTCGCCCACATCGAGCGGTTCATGAGGCC
>JAFUXY010000417.1 GCA_017477005.1 Lachnospiraceae bacterium
GGGAAGGAACCAGTGTTGGTGTTCATGAAAAAAAGTCCTCGGACGATTGCGGCCTTTTTCGGCGTGATCCGCGCGGGCTGCTTCTATGTGCCGATTGACGAGGAGATGCCGCGGCTGCGCATCGACCTGATCATTGAGACCTGCCACCCGCGGGCGATGATCTGCGATGCCTCGACCAAAGCGATTGCGGAGACGTTGGCGTTTGACGGGCAGATTCTTTTGTACGAGGAGCTTCAAAACGCCCCTTGCCATCCCGCACGGCTGCAGGCGGTTCGGGAGGCGGCGATCGACACGGATCCGATCTATATTGTATTCACCTCCGGTTCCACCGGACGGCCGAAGGGCGTAGCGGCGTGCCATCGGTCGGTGTTGGATTATGTGCATCAGCTCTCGGACGTGTTGGGATTTTCCGAAGAGACCGTCTTTGGGAACCAGACGCCGCTCTACTTCGATGCCTGTTTGAAGGAGGTCTATCCAACGCTGATGTTCGGCGCGACGACCTGGCTGATTCCGCATGAGTATTTCTCCCAGCCCAAGCGACTTGTGGAATACCTCAATGAAAAACAGATCAACACGATCTGTTGGGTGGTCTCAGCGCTCACGATGATCTCCGCCTTCAAAACGTTTGACGAGGTGCGTCCTTTGTATTTGCGCACGATCGCTTTTGGAAGCGAGGTCTTTCCGGTCAAGCAGTATCGGATCTGGAAGAGCACGCTGCCCAAGGCGCAGTTTGTGAATCTCTACGGTCCTACCGAGGGAACCGGGATGAGCTGCTATTACCGCTGCGAAAGAGACTTCGCGGAGGACGAGCCGATCCCGATCGGCAGGCCATTCAAAAACACCGAGGTGCTGCTGCTGAATGAGAATAATGAGCTGGCGAAGGATGGGGAAGAGGGGGAGATCTGCCTGCGGGGAACCTGTGTGACCCTGGGGTATTACAACAATCCCGAGAAGACCGCCGAGGTGTTTGTGCAAAATCCACTGAACACGGTGTATCCGGAGATCATTTACCGGACTGGCGATATTGCGAGGCGGGATGCGGACGGCAATCTGATCTTTATTTCCCGCAAGGATTTCCAGATCAAGCATATGGGCCACCGGATCGAATTGGGCGAGATCGAGGCCAATGTGAACCGCGTAGAGGGCGTGAAGCTCTGCGGCTGCACCTACAATACCCAAAGAGGAAAAATTTCCTGTTTTTATGTCGGGGATATTGAACCCAGGCAGTTGACCATTGCGTTGAAGGGGATGCTGCCCCGGTATATGCTTCCCAATCGTACCAGACAATTGGAGGAAATGCCTTTTACCGCCAACGGAAAAATTGACCGGAAGGCTTTGGAGGCGTTGCAAGAAACTCATTGACGATGTTACCACTCAAATTTGAACATGGAGGACGGACACATGGACGAAACAAGACAGACACTGCTGGAGATTCTGGAGGATCTGCATCCGGATATTGATTTCGAAACCGAAGATCAATTGATCGAGGGAAATATCCTGGATTCTTTCGATATCGTGACGCTGGTGACGGAGATTGGAGATTCCTTCGATGTGGAAATCACGGCGGGAGAGCTGGTGCCGGAAAACTTCAATTCACTTGAAGCGATGGTGGAGTTGATCGAAAAGAAACTCGAAGAGGATTGATGCGGCATGCTGTTCACATCCTATGAATTTTTGTTCTTTTTGGCTGTCCTGGTCATCCTGTATTACCACACGCCGCCCGAAAAACAATGGATCATGCTGTTGGCGGCGAGCTTGGGGTTTTATGCGAGCTTTGGACCGGTGTATCTGTGCTATATTGGCACGACGATCCTGACGGTTTGGTTTTGCGGGATACAGTTGGAAAAAAACCTTGTACACCAAAAGGTGGTTCTCGAGGAACAAAAGGGAGCGGGCAGCAGAGAAGAAAAAAAGAATTACAAATTGCGGCAAAAGGCCATTCGCAGCCGGATGCAGGCGTTGTGTATTGTGTTCAATCTCGGCATTTTGGCGGTGGTCAAATACGCCAATTTCTTTATTGCGAATGTCAACGGGGCGCTTTCGCTGTTCGGTCAGTCTGAGGGGCTGTCGTTCGTGTCGATTGCGATGCCTCTGGGGATTTCGTTTTATACGCTGCAGGCGATCGGATATCTCGTGGATGTCGGACGGGGAACGGTGCAGGCGGAGAAGAACCTGTTCAAATTTGCGTTGTTTGTGTCCTTCTTTCCGCAGGTAATCCAAGGACCGATCAGCCGTTTTGGAGATTTGTCCAAGACCTTGTACGAAGGGCATCCCTACGATCCGCAGACGGTCGCGTTTGGGTTGGAGCGCATTCTGTGGGGATTTTTCAAAAAACTGGTTATCGCTGATCGGCTCATGCCACTTGTGACCGGGATCATTTCGGACGCGGGAGCCTATCAGGGCGCGTACGCCGCCGTGGCGATGCTGGTGTACACAGTGGAATTGTATGCGGATTTCACCGGAGGCATCGACATTTCAATCGGCGTGGCTGAGGCCTTGGGCGTACAGGTTCAGGAAAACTTTTTGCGGCCGTATTTTTCAACTTCGTTGAAGGAATACTGGAGACGGTGGCATATTTCCATGTGTTCATGGTTTCGGGATTATGTCTTTTATCCGGTGTCTACGAGCAAAGGGATGCAGAGCTTTGCGAAGTTTTTGCGGAAGCGATTCGGGCCAAACCTGGGGAAGCGTTTGCCGGTGTATGTATCGTCGTGTGTGGTTTGGTTCGCAACAGGAATCTGGCACGGTGCCCGTTGGAATTTCATCGTTTGGGGGTGGTTGCATTTTGCGATCCTGATGATTTCCGAGGAATGCGAGCCGCTGTATGAGCGTTTTCATGCCCGTTTCGGTCTGATTGACCGCAAGGGTTATCATTTTTTTATGATGGCGCGGACATTTTTGTTGGTCTGTGTATTGAATTTATTTGACTGTTATGTAAATGTGGCAGATACCTTGTCGGTGCTGGCGTCGATTTTCGCGGTTCACAATTGGGGTCTCCTGCTGGACGGGAGCTTCGAGTGGTTCGGCTTGGGTCTGTCGGATTTTGTCGTGGCGTTCCTTGGCGTAGGGCTGATGCTGTTTGTCAGCATCCAGCAGGAAAAGGAGTGGGTGCGGGATCAGGTGGCGAGGTGGCCGTTCGCGGCGAGGGCTTGCGTGTGGAGCGGCCTGTTTCTAATCGTGTTGATCTTTGGCGCTTACGGCATCGGGTATGATTCGGCGCAGTTTATTTATAATCGATTCTGATATAGAAGAAAAGTTATGAAAAAAGAGGAAATAAGAAGGTTCCTTATACGTGAACGGAAAGAAAATGAAAAATCGGAATTGGAAGCATACCGGGCATTGATGGGAGCTTTAGGCATTGGAGATGTGATAGAGTCGATCAAGGATTCTGACGAAGAGGATGTATAAAAGAAAAAGAAAAGCCAGGATGGCGCTGGCGGTGTTGATCGTTTTGATTATATTGTATCTGCTGCAGAGGCTGTTCGTGCCGAAATACGTGGACGGTATTGTAGAGGGCGCTTTTGTGGCGGAATATTATCGGGAGGCCAACAAGGACTTCGACGTACTGTTTGTCGGGGACTGCGAGGTCTATGAGAATTTTTCGCCTGTGGCGCTGTGGAACGAATACGGCATCCATAGCTATATTCGAGGCAGCGCGGAGCAATATATCTGGCAGTCCTATTATTTGTTGGAGGACGCTCTCCGATATCACAAGCCCAAGGTGGTCGTGTTCAATATTCAATCCCTGCAGTTTGACAAATCACAGTCGGAGGCGTACAACCGGATGAGTATCGAGGGAATGCGCTGGTCGATGTCAAAGGTACGGGATATTTTTGCATCTATGACGGAGGAAGAGCATTTCATCGAATATGTGTTTCCGCTGCTGCGCTATCATAGTCGTTGGAACGATCTTTCCATGGACGATCTGCGGTATATGTTTTCGACCAAGCCGGTGACCTTCAATGGCTACTATATGCGGGTGGATGCGCTTCCGGCCAAAGACGTGCCGAAGGGAAAGCCGATGGCGGATTATTCTTTCGGAGACAATGCCTGGAAATATCTGGAAAAAATGCGCGTACTCTGCGAAGAAAATGGGATCGAATTGATTACCATCAAGGCGCCGAGCCTCTATCCGTACTGGTATGAGGAATGGGACGAGCAGGCGGCGGATTATGCGAAAGAACACGATCTGATGTATATCAATTTTTTGAAAATTCAGGATCAAACCGGGATTGACTATGATACCGATACCTACGATGCGGGGCTTCATATGAACCTATCCGGGGCGAAGAAGCTGTCGCATTATCTCGGGCGGATCTTGCGCGCCGAGGGCGTGCCGGATCGGCGGGGCGACCCGGAATTGGACGCATTGTGGGCGAAGGAAACCAAGCGTTATAATCGCGAGATCAAGGCGCAGAAGATTCGTTATGGAATCGAGTAATCAGGAACGATTGCGGAACGATCTTTTGGAATAGATGGATCCGTGACAGGTTTTTTGAAACAGCGCGAACAGGGGTGAAGCTGTGTGCAGTATTTGTGGAATCTACAATCAAACATCAAAAAAGGCAATCGACGCCAGTGTGCTCGGGAGGATGCAGGAGGCGATCCGGCATCGGGGGCCGGACGGGCAAGATTCCTATGTGGATGAGCGGATCGGTCTGGGCTTCAACCGGCTGGCGTTTATCGATCTGACCGGCGGCATGCAGCCGATTTCCAACGAGGACGACACGGTGGTCTCCATCGTCAATGGCGAGATTTTCAATTTCCGAGAGCTGAAAGAGGAGCTGTTGTCCAAGGGACACCGCTTCAAGACTGAGACGGATATTGAGGTGGTTCTGCATCTCTACGAGGAATACGGCGAGGCCTTTCCGGAATATTTGAACGGGCAATTTGCGGTGGCTCTGTACGACAAGCGGGAAAATACCTTGTTTTTGGCACGGGATCGAATCGGAATCTGCCCGCTGTATTACACGTATTTTGATGGGCGGCTGCTGTTTGCTTCCGAGATCAAATCCATTTTGGAATATCCCAAGGTGCCGCGCCGTTTGAATTTGAAGGCAGTGGATCAGTTGATGAACTTCCCGGGAGTGGTTTCTCCGAATACTTTTTTTGAGAATATCTTTTCCTTGGAAGCCGGGAAAATGCTGATCGTCCGCGGCGAACAGGTCCAAAAGAAAACCTTTTGGGATCTCCATTATCCGGTGGAAGAAGAGGACAAGGGCGAAGACTATTATGTGGAGCGGCTGCGGGAGCTGATCAAGCAGGCGATTTCCCGCAGATTGATCGCAGATGTGCCGATTGGTTTCTATATTTCGGGCGGGTTGGACAGCTCGGTGGTGGCCTGCTATATCGGGAAGTTTTTGTTGGAAAGCTATTACTCCTTTTCGGCGGAAATCGGCGAGGGAGATTTGGACGAGAGCCGCTTCCAAAAAATCATCAGCGAAGCCGTTACCTCGACCCATTATACGACGACGATTCGGGAGCAGGAGATTTGGGACAATCTGCCCTCCGTGATCTATCATGCCGAAAGCGCGGTCAAGGAGAGCTACGATGTGGCGGCGTTTTTGCTGTCCGAGCTCGTGGCTTCATCCCCGGCCAAGGCGGTGTTGACCGGGCAGGGATCGGATGAATTTTTCTACGGCTATGTGGGCTACATGGTCGATATGTTCCGCAATATGCGAAAGGACACGATGACGCAGGGCGAGCAGGAGATCAACGCGCGGCTCTGGGGAGACCCGCATTTCCGTTTTGAGCGGGATCATTTCGCCATCCGGGAGATTCACCAAAAACTGTACAGCCAAGATGTTTGGGCGTCCCTCGATTCGTTTTCCGCGACCAAGGAAAGCCCGGTGGACGTATCGCTTTTGGAAGGGCTGAGCCACCAAAAACGACGCTCGTATATTGATTATCGTTTGCGTCTGTCCGACCATCTTTTGATTGAGCATGGAGACCCTATGTATTTCTCTCACTCCGTGGAAGGGCGGCATCCGTTTTTGGACAACGAGCTCTTGGATTTTGTGATAACGATACCGGACAAATACAAAATGAAGGGCATCAAGGAAAAATACATTCTGAAAAAAGCGGGAGAGGGAATTGTCCCGGATGTGATACTAAAGCGCAAGAAATTCCCATTTCAGGCGCCGGGCATGTCGTCGATGATCAAAAAGCCCTCCGGCGTGGATTTTTTGGATATGGCTCTGATTAAAAAATATAATATTTTCGATGCAGATTATGTGCAGGAATTAAAAACGCTCTACGCGCAGGAGGATTTTCGCCTGATGGGAGCGTATGAGATCGATTACCTGTTGATCGTGATGACGGTAACGATGCTTTGCGAGCGTTATGGGATGACTATATGAGACCAAACAACAGGACGCTTCGAAAAAAACGGGACACCGGTTATCTCCATGTTTTTCCGGTGGATGATGTGGTTTCTGCGATCAAGGCGGAGGAGAGGGCCGAGGAAGAGGCGCAGGAATGGGAGAGCGAACGCGGGAGCTTTGTCGCGGAGGAGATAGAGAGGGAGACGGCGCTGCGGGCTCGCCAGCGGCAGGAAGAGGCTGCCTTGCGCGCCAAAAGCCAGCAGGAGGAAGCAGAGGCGTTGGCGCGTCAGCGGCTTGAAGGAACCGAGCCGCCAGCCGGAGAGGAACCGGATAGGGCAGATTCAAACCGAAGCGCACGAGCGGCGCAGAGCCGAAATCGCCGTCCGAATTCGGCCGCGTCAGAGCGGGATGTGACAGAGTGGGAGCCGCCGCGTTCCCGTCGCAGAATCATCGAACAGAGGGAGAGAAGGCGGGCTATGCGGCTCCGCAGGCGGCGTATGAAGCGGATCCTTCGGCTCGTTGTCATGCTGCTTTTGGTGGCAGTGGCCTTTATTTTGCTGGAATCGATTCCCCGTTCTTCGAAAAAGGTCGAGAATGAACCCAAAACGGCCGTGGCGCTTCCAGCTTTGGAAACCAGGGATCTGACGATTGGGTATGGAAAGGATTTCGCTCCGGAGGATTTTCTGAAATCGACGGAGGAGGAGGGGTTTACCTATTCATTCACCGCAAAGCCGGACAGTACGCTTCTTGACAAAAAGCAGGATGTGAGGATCCAGGCGGTGGATGCCGATGGAAATCAGGCGAGCGGAGAGGCGAAGCTGTCGGTGCTTTCTTTTCCCGGGAGCGCGCAGGTGGAAGCCGGTACGGAGGAAGAGGAAGCAAAAAGCACGGTCCTGACCCGTTTTGATACGGAGACAATGGAGGGCTGGGAGGAGGTCAATTTGTCCCATGTGGACAGCTATCCGCTCAGCGTCGAAAAGGATGGGAAAACCTATCTGGCGGATGTGGAGGTCGTGGATACGGTGGCGCCGGTCTTTTCCGTCCGCAATATGAAATGCAATATCGGCTATGAGGTCAAGGCGAAGGAATTCGTGACCGAGGTGGAGGATGCGACCGATGTATCGTTTTCGTTTGGAAGCAAGCCGGATGTGTCGGGCAAAGGAAAACACGCGCTGGTCATTATTGCGGAGGACGAGGGTGGCAACCACAGCCGCCATACAGCGTTTTTGACGCTCGGTAAGGACACGGAGCCTCCGGTGTTCGACCAGGCCAACGATTTCACTTCGTTTGTCGGCGATTCGATCAAATACAAAGAAAAGGTCGAGGTATCGGACAACTTTGATTCCGAGATTACGATTGATGTAGATTCCTCAAAGGTCGATCCGACGAAGCCGGGAACCTACCCGGTCGAATATACGGCGACGGATGCGGCGGGCAATTCGGCGAGCACGACGCTCAATATTACCTTGGGGGATTTTTCGGCGGAAGAGGCAGAGGTAATCACAAAGGCGGATGAAATCATTTCGCAGATCATCACGGACGGTATGTCGGACAAAGACAAGACCTGGGCGATTTATGAATATATTCGCGACCATGTGAATTATGTCAGTTCGTCCGAAAAGGACGACTATATGAAGGCGGCGAGGCAGGGTCTCGTGAACGGAAGCGGAGACTGCTATGTGTTCCGGAGCGTGGCCAAGCTGCTGCTCGACGAGGCCGGGA
>JAFUXY010000418.1 GCA_017477005.1 Lachnospiraceae bacterium
AAGACTATGAGCAAGCAGGGGTCGATGGTGGTTTGCGGCGCCAATGAAGATATCATGGATATTTTTGAGGTGACAGGATTTGTGGATATTCTAAACATCCAAAGTTGACCGGCCGTCCGAGAGGAGAAGGTATGGATAACGCATTACAGATTGAAGCGAAGGTGTCAAATCTCGATCAGGTGCTGGACTTTGTCAATGGGTATCTCGAAACGCTGGGATGCCCGGCGAAAACCGTTCGGAAACTGGATCTTGCAGTCGAGGAAATATTTGTCAACATCGCAAGTTATGCGTATGGCGAAGAGGCTGGGTTGGCGACTCTCCGGATCGAGACCATAGAGGATCCGCTGGCTGTAGAGCTGGTGTTTTTGGATCGTGGAAATCCCTATAATCCGTTGGAGAAGGAGGATCCAGATCTGTCACTGCCCGCAGAGGAGCGTCCGATCGGCGGATTGGGGATTTTCGTGGTGAAAAATATGGTGGACGACCTTGCCTATGAATTCAAGGACGGGCAGAACATTCTGAAGATGCGTAAGGTATTATGAAAAAAAGGAGTGTAAGTATGGCAAAATTGAACAACATCAAAGACCTTGCAGGGAAGAGCAAGGGCTTTATGGATGAATTTCGGGAGTTTATTACCAGAGGAAATGTAATGGACATGGCAGTCGGTGTGATCATCGGCGCATCGTTCCAATCCATCATTTCTTCTTTGGTGGATGATGTGATCATGCCGCTGATTTCCCGAGTGACGGGAGGCATTGATTTTTCGAATTATTTTGTCGCCTTGGACGGTGGCACCTACAAGACATTGGCGAAGGCCAAGGAAGAGGGCGCGGTGACGCTGAATTATGGAAATTTCATTACGGTTGTGATCAATATCCTGATGATGGCGCTCGTGATCTTTGTCATGTTGAAGTTCTTGAACAGCATTTCCAACAAGGTACGCAAGCAGGCGGCGGAAGAAGAGGAGGCGGAGCCTACGACGAAGGAATGCCCATACTGCTTGCAGGAGATCCCGATCGGCGCGAAGAAGTGCGCTTTCTGCACGTCGGAGGTAGACTGATCGATAGCGGTTTTTTGATATTCGGGTAGAGGATGGTGATATCCTATGAAAAAACACCATTTCAAACGAAAAATAATCATGGGTGGGTTGGCTTTATCGGCGTTGTTTGCCGTGCTGGATCTTCTCGCCAAGCTCGCTGCTGAGCCTGTTGACATTGACGAAGACAATGATTATCTGGATATGTCGGAGGGGCTAGAGGCGGACGAGACCTTGAACTGGTATGAACGATGGGGCAAACCTACGCTTGACCGAATATCCTCCTTTTTTGGATTGGTGTTTTTGGCGCCGGCTTTGGCGCTGATCTCGCTGGCAATTTTTGTGGACGATCCCGGGCCGGTATTCTTTACGCAGAAGCGGGTGGGGAAGGACAAGCGGTATTTTTATCTGCACAAATTCCGCACGATGAAGATGAGTACGCCGCATGATGTACCGACGCATCAGCTGGCGCATCCCGAGCAGTATATTACGAGGGTCGGCGCTTTTTTGCGCAGGACCAGTCTCGATGAGTTGCCGCAGATTTGGGATATTTTCAGGGGCAAAATGTCGGTAATAGGTCCCCGTCCGGCGCTTTGGAACCAGGAGGATCTGGTTGCGGAGCGGGAGAAATACGATGCCAACAGTGTCCAGACGGCCTTGTCCGGCTTGGCGCAGGTGCAGGGACGGGATGAGCTCGAAATCCCGCTCAAAGCGAAGTGGGACGGCACCTATGTCAAAATTCTCCGACAAAATGGTTGGAAAGCGCTTTTTTTCGATCTGGGTATTCTGCTTCGGACGGTGTTTTCCGTATTCCGCGGTGAAGGGGTTGTAGAGGGCGGAACAGGTTCTCTCGCATTGCAGAAGGAAGCGGACACGGAGGAAGATCAGGCGGCTAAAACAGAGTTCGGCTTCCAAAAACAGTTTTCGGTCGATCTTTCGCATGCTGCCCCAAAAAAGGTTTTGATTACCGGAGCCCGAAGCTACATCGGGGAGAGCTTTGAAGGCTATGCCAGACGGCATTACCCCGGACTTTTCGCCATAGATACCCTCGACCTTAGAGACGAGGATTGGAGGGCATTTGATTTTGGGGGCTATGACGCCGTATTTCATGTAGCGGGAATCGCTCACGCCCCCACCGGGACGATGGACGCCGAGCGAAGGGCTCAGTATTACGCCATCAACACCGATTTGGCGATTGAAGTCGCCAAGAAAGCCAAAGAAGCAGGAGTCGGACAGTTTGTATTCATGTCTTCGATGATTGTCTATGGCAATTCGGCTCCTTTTGGCAAATCAAAATGGATCGACGAGCATACCAAGGCCGCTCCGGCGGATGCGTATGGGGACAGCAAATGGAGGGCGGATCGTGGAATCCGCGCGCTTTCGGCTCCAAACTTCCGCACCGCGATCCTGCGTTCGCCGATGGTGTATGGCCGGGACTCGAAGGGGAACTACCGAAAACTGGCGAAGCTGGCAAAATGGCTTCCGGTTTTTCCAGCCACCGACAACCGACGGTCGATGCTTTATATTGGAAACCTCTGTGAATTTCTGTGCCTGTTGATCCAATCGGGGGGGGGAGGAATTTTCTTCCCACAGAACAAGGAATATGTAAATACGGCGGAGCTGGTGGCAAAGATCGCCGCCTGTTCTGGAAGGCAGATGCATTCGACAAAGGCGTTGAATCCCTTGGTGCGGCTTTGCAGCGTATGCCCCGGCCGGGTTGGCGCTATGGCGAACAAGGCCTTTGGAAACAGCGTCTATGCTGCGCATCTGAGCGAGTATCCGGGAATGGATTACCAGAAGTATGGATGGGAGGAGTCGATTTGCGAGACAGAAGGGCAGGGAAGCCGGAAAAACGCAGGGTACTGATTCTCGTCAATCATGACGTGGTAATCTACAATTTCCGTCTGGAGCTTGTGGAACGGCTGCTGGAGGATAGCTACGAGGTGCATATTTCCTCGCCCTATGGAGAGCGGATTGAGGACTTGGAGCGGATCGGCGCGCATTACCACAGAATCGAATTCGACCGCCACGGCATGAGTCCTTTGGAGGATGGAAGGATTCTGCTCACCTATCTGCGGCTGATCGCGACGCTTTCGCCCCGCATTGTCCTGGGATATACGATCAAGCCCAATCTATACGGCGCAGTGGCGGCTCGGTTTTTCGGCGTGCCCTTTGTGGCAAATATTACGGGGCTCGGAACGGCGCTTGAAAAGGACGGCTTCCGAAAATATCTCGTGATCGCTATGTACAAGCTCGCTTTTTTGAGAATCCGCCGCGTGTTCTTCCAAAACCTGGAAAATGAGCGGTTTTTCCGAAAATATCGAATCGCCGTGCACGCCCATGCCCTCCTGCCCGGCAGCGGCGTCAATCTTTCGCGGTTCCCCGAAGCACCTTATCCGGTCTGTGGAGATGGGAAAACCGGTGAGCCGGTACTCTTTGCGTTCATTTCCCGGATTATGAAAGAAAAGGGGATCGAGCAGTTTCTTCGGATGGCCAGGGCGATTCATAGACATTACCCCCAAACGGAGTTCCACGTCTACGGATTTTGTGAGGCCGAGTACGAGGGCGCATTGGCCGAGTGGGGCGAAAAGCAGGTCGTTCGCTACCACGGGATGGTGCGTGATGTCGCAGCGGTAATGAGCGAAGCGCATTGCATCGTCCATCCGACCTATTACCCCGAAGGGATCAGCAACGTGCTGTTGGAGGCGCA
>JAFUXY010000045.1 GCA_017477005.1 Lachnospiraceae bacterium
GCCTTGAGGAAAAGCTGGGTACTCCGGCGAAGATTTATTACAAATTCGAGGGCAACAACACAAGCGGCAGCCACAAGCTCAATTCCGCCAGCGCGCAGGCGTATTACGCCAAAAAACAGGGCTTGAAGGGCGTGACGACCGAGACTGGAGCGGGGCAGTGGGGCACGGCGCTTTCAATGGCTTGCAGCTTTTTTGACCTGGACTGCAAGGTCTATATGGTCAAGGTTTCCTATGAGCAGAAGCCGTTCCGCAGGGAGGTCATGCGTACTTATGGAGCCTCTGTCGTAGCTTCTCCTTCGGATCAGACTGAGGTGGGACGCAAGATTTTGGCGGAGCATCCGGGAACGACCGGGAGCTTGGGCTGCGCAATTTCCGAAGCAGTGGAGGTAGCGACTTCGTTGGAGGGTTATCGCTATGTGCTCGGTAGCGTGTTGAACCAGGTGCTGCTGCATCAGTCGGTGATCGGCCTTGAGACGAAGGCAGCTTTGGACAAATATGGCGTGAAGCCGGACATTATCATTGGCTGCGCGGGCGGCGGCTCGAACCTGGGCGGACTGATTGCGCCGTTCATGGGCGAGAAGCTGCGAGGCGAAGCGGATTACCGGATCATTGCGGTGGAGCCTGCTTCCTGCCCGAGCTTCACCCGGGGCGAGTTTGCGTATGACTTCTGTGACACGGGCATGATTTGTCCGTTGGCGAAGATGTACACGCTCGGCGCGGACTTCATTCCTGGTCCGAACCATGCCGGTGGGCTGCGGTTCCACGGGATGAGCACCATTTTGTCCCAGCTTTACCATGATGGACTGATGGAAGCAGTTTCAGTAGAGCAAACGAAGGTCTTTGAAGCGGCGGAGCAGTTTGCCCGGATCGAGGGAATTCTTCCGGCGCCGGAGAGTTCGCATGCGATTCGTGCGGCGATCGACGAGGCTCTGAAGTGCAAGGAGACCGGCGAGGAAAAGACCATCGTGTTTGGGTTGACCGGGACTGGTTATTTTGATATGGTGGCTTATGAGAATTTCCACGATGGAAAACTCAGCGATATTATTCCGACGGATGCGGATCTTCAGAAGAGCCTTTCCAAGCTGCCGAAGGTGGAGTAGGGAAGGAGATTTGAACCCTTGTCGAAATGCGATGATTATTTTATAGAAATGTGTACGGACGTTCTCGAGGGGGGCGTTACGACAAAAGGGCAGAAGGTGCGTCCTCGTTGGGAGGACGGCACCGAAGCCTATACAATAAAAAAATTTGGGCAGATTACCAGATATGATCTGAAAACGGAGCCGCCTGTCCTGACGCTGCGCAGGGTGCCCGTGAAAAACGCGATCGATGAGCTGCTGTGGATTTGGCAGAAGAAGTCGAACCGGATTGCCGATTTGGGGTCGAGGATATGGGATGCGTGGGCGGATGAGGACGGTTCGATCGGCAAGGCCTACGGCTATCAGTTGGCGAAAAAATATCGCTGTCGGGACGTTTCGGAAGAGGGTCTTGTAGCGGCGTTCGCCGGATATGAATTTGGCGAGGAAGAGGCCGAGAGTCTTTGTCAGGTCAATCGTCTCTCGGGTCTTGAGCCGGGAGATGTGTCCGGACGCTGCAGGATTTTTTCGGATCCGCGTACAGGGCGGATTGCCGCTGTTTTGGACAGGGATGGACTCTGGCGGATGGATCAGGTGGATAAAGTGCTCTATGATTTGAAAAATGCGCCGTTTGGCCGCCGGATTATGGCGACTGTCTGGAATCCGGAGGAGTTGGCGGATATGCGTCTCGAGCCCTGCGCCTACAGTATGACGTTCAATGTTTGCGCCGATCCCGAGACGGGAGCGATGCGATTAAATGGGATACTCAATCAGCGTTCGCAGGATATTCTGACAGCCTTTGCGTGGAATGAGTTTCAATATGGCGCGGGGCTGATGCGGATGATCGCGCAGTGTACCGGGCTTGAGCCAGGTGAGCTTGTTCATGTAATCGCAGACGCACATATTTATGACCGGCATGTGGATAGGATCCGGGAGCTGCTGGACCGAAAGCCGCAGCCGCAGCCTGTGCTGTGGGTGAATCCCAAGGTGCATGATTTTTATGCTTTTACGCCGGAGGATGTGAAGCTTTTGGATTATGAGGTGGCAGGCCCGCAGATTACCGGGATCCCGGTGGCGGTGTAGAGGGGTGGAATTTCCATATCTTTGTTCCGTCGGGTATAGAGAGAAAAGTGAACACATCTGTATTTGAGACCCGGAACGAAACAGTCCGGGTCTTTGAAGGCACTCAAGGACGAAGAACGGGGTTCCGTACCAGACACTCATCAACCATTTGCGTTAGAGAAAAAGAAAGTAAGATTTTTCACTTTTTTTCAATAGAGCTGTTGATTTTTTGAAAAAGAATGTTACAATTAGAGCGATAAGACAGTTATATGGTTTAGCGTTGTGAGACCAATGAAAAAGGCTGGGAATGTCGGTCCCAGCCTTTTTCTATGCCGTTTTTTTGCCAAGGTGGCATTGTCCGGTACAAGCTCGGTGGATACAAAGGTCCAACTTCCGTATATTGCATCCGCAGGGAAGAATGCGACCGTGTCAGTGTCGGCGAAATTGTATAGCAAGGCTTCATATACTCTTGGTCAAGGTGGTGACTTGGCGGCGGATACGTCCTATGGGGAGGACAAGCTTGCAAAGGTAAGCGGCGTTGTGCAGAGGTCTGACTGGAGCAGTGTTGTGGAACCGGGGACAGATATCCTCGGGAGCGGGAATACTGCCTTAGTGGTCGCAGACAAAAAGGCGTGGATCAAAATTGACAAGAATCAAGGTACGAACACAGGAGTGCAGATACCTGAATCGTTGGTGTTCAGGACGAACACCACGCAGTCATGGACCCAGCCGATTAAATATTTCGGCATTGAGACGCCGAACGGGGCTTCGGCTACTAGTGCAGGGAGCGTGGCAGCAGGAGTAACATGGCTGGTGGAGTCGAGTAATCCGAGCACGGTTCAGGTCACCTCGGCAGCGGACAGCCTAGGGACTCAGCTTTCCATGCTGAAGGCAGGAAAATCTACAATCACGTACACTGCGACCCAAAACGGGACGAAACTTGATCCTGTAGCGGTTGAGCTTGAGGTTAAGGACAATGAGATAAGCGCAAAACATGACGGAACGTCTACAGTGGATGCGGATATTGCGACCAGTGAGATTACGGCGGGCGGGAACGTGCTGTACACCCATCAGGGGGCGGAGCCGATCAATCTGGATTCGATCTTCCGGGACTTTACAAACGAGACGTACACTTATGAGAAGAACAAGCTGACATTCACAAAGAATGATAACACGAACGCATATTCGCAAATTGAGAAGTCGAAGTTCACTTACGAGTACAACTACTCCAACGCGGCGGCGGAGGAGATGTATTCTCTCAACAAAGCCGGAAATGACACGTACCTAACGTTGAAGAGCGGGAAGAGCGGATTCACGAGCTTCGATGTTGACGTGACATGCGGCAAGGACGGGAAAATCAATAAGCCGGTGAGCGTGTTAGTCTACATTGAGGAGGTTATGCCGGATCCTTTGTCCGTTAGCCCGGCTACTTTCACGGTACAGAAGGGCAAGGTTGACGTGTCATCCAAACCTGAGGTGTATGTGGGGGCAGGGAAAGTGACAGGCAAGTGGTCCGTAACGGACTCGACCCTTGCAAACAGCGTAGACTATACGGAAGATACGGTTCCGGTAAAAGGTTACATTACAAATGAAGTGAAACTGAAGAGTACGACAAGCAATTTTGACGCAGACAAAACGATCTATATGAAGCTCACAGCGACCCAGGAATTCCGTGACGGAACGAACAAGGTAAATCCCTTGAAACGGACGGCAGACTTCATGGTCAACGTAGCAAAGGACTCGCCGGTGCTGACAGGGACCAAGGTCGTTGAGACGACAAAGAAAAGCGGGACCGCAGTCAAGGCGAGCTCGGATTCCGTTTGAGCCAATGGCTTATATTCACTTGCTATCATGCTATTCAAGGGGGCTGTAATATGCAATACTTTGGAGAAAAACTAAAAAGAATCCGAGAAGAAAGAAAAATCTCTCAAACAGATCTCGGACGAAAAATAGGTGTTTCAAGTTCGACAATCTCTGCCTATGAAAAGAGCCGAAAATTGCCAACACTAGATACCTTGAAAAAAATATGTTCTGTATTAGATTAATCCCTACCCAACTCCTTTACAAACCTTCAATCACAGAGGTAATCTCTGTGTTCTTCACCAATCCATCGACAATGTTTTAACACATTTTATTAGCAAAATATAATCACGGGCTGGTTTTATTACCTGCCCGTGATTATACGGCTTTACGCTTTCTCCAGTATTTTTTGTAATTCTATTTGCATTTCTTTTATAAGCTCCCGATTTCTCCTGAAATCCTGTTCAAGCTCTTCCTCATTAGGCTTATATTCCGGATCGGGTTCAAATAGTGTCAACGGCTCAGGATTAAATTTGATATCGTTCAACGTATATTCTCTCATCTGAACACCTCCTACCTGTAATACAATCCCACCTCGCTGCATCTTGCAAGGAATATCAACCCCGCATCATACACATCTTTGCGGCTCGAATTCTCGTCTAAGCCATCAATACACTCATTATAAAGCCTCCGTGCGCTCTCGTAATCGTAATCATCATCTCCAGACATATAGTGAATGTTCCCTTGATTGGTAACTACTGCAATAATATGAATCGTACTGTAATGCAGGAAGAACACAATATCTTGTTCATCGCCATAGGAAATCCCAACATTATCCAATGGATTGTCTGCACCAAGGACGAATGTTATCGCCACCTCGTTACTGTTATTTTTTGTTTTCGCAGTCACCAAAACCAATTCTGCCAACCGGTACATCACATCATTTTTTCTTCTGAAAGCCCTTTATACTTAACGTGAGGTATCTTCTTTATTGCAATATCTGTGATGCCAATCTTTTTATCGCGCTTTTTCGCAGATAATACCGCATCGTCCATACTTCTCCTCCAAGACATCTTGTAAATATAAGGAATCCCTGCTTTAATCGCATTTCCTCATAAAACCTCGCAAGCCTGCCCCCTATACATCAAACTCTTCTTTCAGATCCATCATCCCCCGGATCTCAGCATGTCCGTTTTCCAAATAGAACAGCCCCATCTCCCAGCCGTTTTTGTCGTACATTTCCATGATCTGCGGCATCGCCTCTCTTACCTTTTCCAGCAGAGCATCGTCCTTGACGACTTTCACCGTGCCGTCATAACGCAGAAAATCGCCTTTTCCATTCGCCAAAATCTCTACCTTCGGGTTCGCGGTGAGCTGCTTGTACACATTCTTGAATGTTCCGCATCCAAAATAGAGCCTGTCGTCCACCAGCATATGAAAGCCGAACGGCCGTCCCTTGGGCTGGTCGCCATCCGTGGTCAGAAAATAAAACACCCCTGCCTTGTCCAAATACTCATTCACCTTTGCTGCATTTGACATAGTCCAACCTCCCTTGAAATGAATAGTTTTTTCTGATTTATTATACACGAATAACCCGGATTTACAATAAGGAAACGCTGATTAAAGCGTTTCCTTTGCGCCAAATTGCAGCACGAAGTGCATTCCTATGCGATTTGTGTGCATGGTTTACGAGGAAATACGATTAAATCAGTGCTTCCACAGTCCTCCGGCTTTAGCCACGGCGCCCTTTTGAGCCACAAAAATCCACCTTGACTTTTTCTCCCCGATGTAGTAAACTCCGTAAAATTCGATAGGTTTTATAGGAGATTATCTGTATTTCCTATTTGCAAAGAAAGGAGTAGTTGCTATGAAACGAGTTCTCACCATCCAGGATATATCCTGTCTTGGAAAATGTTCCCTGACAATCGCTCTCCCGGTGATTTCGGCACTAGGTTCGGAAACGGTGATTCTGCCGACGGCCGTTCTGTCGACTCACACGATGTTCAAGAATTTTACCTGCAAAGACCTTTCTGATCAAATCGACCCGATCGCCGCCCATTGGCAAAGCGAAAATATTGAGTTTGACGCGATCTATACCGGCTATTTGGGCACGGTCTCCCAGATCGACCAGATGAAGGAGCTGTTCCGAAATTTCAAAGGCGACGACACCCTGATCATAGTCGATCCTGTGATGGCGGACAACGGAAAGCTCTACCCCGCTTTTGATATGGATTATGTGAAAAAGAACACGGAGCTGTGCTCTCTCGCAGATATGATCGTCCCGAATATCACCGAGGCTTCTCTGATGACCGGGATGGAGTACCGGGAGGAGTACGACGAAGCCTATATCAAAGAGCTCCTGGGCAAGCTGAGCGAGCTTGGCGCGAAGATTACTGTTTTGACTGGCGTTTCTCTCGAGCCTGGAAAGACCGGTATCATGGGCTACGACCGGACAACTGACGAATACTATGTGTATCAAAACCAGCGGATCGACGCCGTCTACCACGGCACCGGCGACCTGTTCTCAAGCACCTGCGTTGGTGAAATGATGAAGGGCAAGGATTGGCGGAATGCGATGCGGATCGCAGCCGACTACACAGCGCACACGATCGAAGTCACGCTGCAGAACCCCCGCAAGCCTTGGTACGGCGTGGATTTCGAAGCGACCCTTCCGGAACTGATGACTATGGAATAAGACGAAAAAGCCCCCTTCCCAGCCGGGAAAGGGGTTTCATTTTCCACATCTTTCTACGCCACTGTCTCTTCTGCGGAGGCCGAATCAAAATAGCCTCCGAGCATACCCGCATCCAACGTCGACAAATGCTCATCCGGCCGCTCAAAGGATTCCACAACCGACTCCTCAATCGCCGCTTCCGCCAAATCCTTGGCTTCTCTCGCCTGCATAATCGCATTGTTCAAAGACAGCATCTTCGCATCAAGCATCGCCACGATCCCGGAACACTCCCGCAGATCCCGGCTGATATAATCCGGTGCGTCGCCCTCGAACTTGTAATAAATCTTGTGCTCCAAAGAAGCCCAAAAATCCATCGCAATGGTTCGAATCTGGATCTCCACCTTGGTCTCTACCATATTGTCCGACAGGAAGATCGGCAGCGAGACCAACATATGGTAACTCTTGTAGCCGCTGTCCTTGGGATTTTTGATATAGTCCTTGATCGAAATAACCGTGACATCGCTCTGCCGCCCGATCATATCCGCCAAACGGTAGATATCCGACGTAAAAGAACACACGATACGGAGCCCCGCGATATCGTTGCAATACGTGACCATATTTTCGATGGTATCCGGGTATCCATAACGCTTCAATTTTTTGATAATGCTTTCCGGCCTCTTGACTCTCGATTTGACATACTCGATTGGATTGTAACGGTGTGTATGCTTGAACTCATCGTTCAAAATCTCGACCTTTGTACCCATTTCTTTGAGCGCGGAGTTGTAGAGAAGCATCATCGAATTCCATGTGTCGATCCCTTCGTTTCGACATCTTCTGACATATTCTGACTGATCCATAACATCATCTCCAAACTTCGAATTGTTTTCCTTGAATCCATTACAGTAAACCAGCCTCTATTATACCACAATTATTATTGAAATTATACATAAATTGTGAAATATTTTTGAAGATTTTGTGAAAAATGTTTGAAAGCAGTCCTAATCCTCCTCGATTACCTGCATTTCCAGATAATCAAATGCCAATTCCTCTACAAATGCGTCCTTTGAAAACCTCACTTTGGCATGCCGTTTGAACTCCTTCACCGCTGCATCGAGCCAGATCGGACGCGCAAGCCCCAGCTCATAACAAGCCTCATCGAGCGCATGCGTGACCTTGTGCGTCCTGGTGCCCTTGGAATCGTCCTCGATCACAAGATCCCGGATCATATGCGTGCCCTTTATTTCCTTAAACCAAATCCGCATGACTGATCTTTCCTCCGCATATCTTCAAACTGTAATCATCCCCCTCCGCTGCACGCCATCCGGATTCCTTCACTTCTCCGGCCGCCTCCTCTGTCTCGCCGCTTCAAATAGTAATATTCCCGCCGCCATCCCGGCATTCAGCGACTCGACCTTGCCCTGCATCGGAATCGAGATTTTTGCGTCGCAAAGCGCCGCGGCTTCCTGCGACAGACCAGCCCCTTCATTTCCGATCAAAACCGCGCAGGAGCGAGTGAAATCCGCCTCTTCATAGGGAACACTGTCCTCCGACAGCATCGCTCCATAAAGACAAATCCCGGCTTGCCTGGCCGCCCGAAGCGCCTCGCCACCATCCGGATACGCCCTATGCGGCAGCCGAAAAATGCTGCCCATCGTCGATCGAACCACCTTCGGGGAATAAAGATCCACACAGTTCCCAAGCGCGGCCACGCCGGTCGCTCCTGCGGCTTCTGCGGTACGCAGGATCGTACCCATATTTCCAGGATCCTGCAGGTTCTCCAAAAATACCAAAAGCGGGACGTTCGACCCCCGCAGGTCCTCTGCCAAATTCGACCCAGAAATACCCGTCCCCCGCAGATCTTCCGCCCCAACCAGCCCCTCTCCGGACTCTGGCATCCGCACCACGGCGACCACTCCTTGCGAATGCACCACCTCGGACATACGACGGCAGACCTCTTCACTCACCGTCTCCACAAATACACCGGCGGCGGATACCTCCTTCAGCCACCCGGAAAGCTCTGCCGAAGTAGCCGCC
>JAFUXY010000419.1 GCA_017477005.1 Lachnospiraceae bacterium
AAACCCGAACAGCGAAACCCCGTTCTCAGAAACCTGAAAATACGTGTATATGCGAAGCGGTTCACGGCAGCCGGACAACGCCGCCAAATCCGACGATGACATGCCAATTTCATAACCAATCCCGTCATGATCCAAGACAATGCCTGCCTCTGTAATCTGTTCTATCGTTCCTTCTATGTATGCATACATTCCCCGTTCCTCACAACTGTTCCCTTATTCATATTTCAGTCCGCAAAAATACCGACAGCCGCGGAATCAACTCCGCTGCGCCTATGCCAATCAGCATTCCCGTCACAGCACCGCAGGCCATCAAAGGCGGTGCGTACCAATACAGGCGGATGCCGCCCAGCAAGCTCCAAGCTACGAACAACTGCCCCAAATTGTGCGCCACGCCCCCTACAATGCTGACCGTCACGATCGAAAACCACTTTGTCCGATAAAGCAGCCACATACAGCAAAAGCTCAGAAAAGCTCCGCCCAGACTGTAGGCGATGCTGGCCGCATTTCCAAACAAAAAACCCACCAAAAGAATGCGTCCCAAATTTAGAAGAACCGCCTCCCACGGCGAAACCAGCGCCAGCATCAGAAGCATCATGAGATTCGCCAGCCCCAGCTTCATCCCCGGCACCCCGAAAGGCAGCGGCAGCAGGCTTTCAATATAGCTCAGAATCAAGGCAAGGGCCAAAAACAGACCATAGAAAGGTACTTTTTTTCTTATCATCGTATAGAGAAATTTCCTTGTGGTGTACAACCTTAGGAACGGCCGTTCCTACTTTGCCATAGAATCGATCGGGTTCTCGTCGCCCTCTAAAACCAGGACAACCACCCGATGCGGAAGACAGACAATGGACTGTCCAGTCCGGCTGATGGCTCCTTGATGGACGCATAGCTTGTCTGGACACGTCGCATAAATCATTGTTGCCACTCCATCGTGTATTTGCAATGTATTTTCTTCTGTATCACCGATCATTATCGGAATCGTCTGATCTTCCTTCAACGAATAGCAACCATATTCATCCTCATCCACGGTCACGACAATGGTTGATCCCTTTTTCAGTTGAAACACCCATTGACTTGCAAAAAGCGAGATAATCATCATGGCCAAAGCCAAAAGAAGCAAAATATCCCGTATTCCAAAATACCGAGAAAGGCTCATACACGTTCCCCAATATAGTAGAAACCCCGGCATTCTGCCAGTTTCACCGGTACAATTTGCCCGATCAGCTCTTTTTCTCCCGCAAAATGTACCAAGGAATTGTTGGGCATCCTCCCGGTCACAAGAGAAGGATCCTGCGTGTTCACCTGCTCCACCAAAACCTCCTGCACGCGACCCGTGAAGCGCTCGCTTCGTTTGGCGCCGATTTTCTGAACCAGGGAAAGAAGTCGGTTGAATCGTTCCTTCACTACGGCTTCTGCGACCTGATTCGGATTTTCTGCCGCCGGAGTACCCGTCCGTTTGGAATAAATGAAGGTAAACGCGCTATCGTACTCTACTTTCCGAACCACATCTAAAGTTTCCTCAAAATCTTCCTCGGTTTCGCCGGGGAAACCTACGATAATATCCGTTGTCAGGCTGATATCGGGCATCCGCTCCCGAATCCTGCCCACCAGATCCAAATATTGCTGTTTCGTATACCGGCGATTCATAGCGGAAAGAATCGCATCGCTTCCGGACTGCAGCGGCAGATGCAGATGCGGACAGATAGTGGGATGGGAAGCCATGACTTCGATCAGATCATCGGACAGATCCTTGGGATGCGATGTCATAAACCGGATCCTCTTTAGACCGGAAACCTGCGCCACCTCGCTCAATAGCTCAGAAAATGCGGTTTTCTGAGGCAGTGTTTTTCCATAGGAATTGACATTCTGCCCTAGAAGCATGACCTCTGATACGCCATCGTCCGCCAATCGCTCGCATTCCCGAAGTATATCCTGCGGTAAACGGCTGCGTTCCCGCCCTCTCACATAGGGAACGATACAATACGAACAGAAATTGTTGCAGCCAAACATGATGTTGACGCCGGATTTGAACGGATATTTTCGCTGCACCGGCAGATCCTCTACGATCTCTCCATGCTCCTTCCAGATATCGATCACCGGCGCGTCCGACTCCAGAACCGATACAAGAAGTTCCGGAAACCGATAGAGGTTGTGCGTCCCGAATATCAGATCCACAAAGGAATAGCTTTGCCGGATCTTCTGCACCACTACATCCTCCTGCATCATGCAGCCGCACAGCGCAATCTTCATCGTAGGATTCGATTTCTTGTAGCCGGACAGATAGCCGAGCCGCCCGTAGACCTTGTTGTTGGCGTTTTCTCGCACCGTACAGGTATTGTAGACGACAAAGTCTGCGTTCTCGGATTCTTCCGCCTCATACCCCGCTTCGATCAGCATTCCGCGGAGCTTTTCAGAATCTCTGGCGTTCATCTGGCAGCCAAAGGTCGACACATGAAACGTCAGCGGC
>JAFUXY010000420.1 GCA_017477005.1 Lachnospiraceae bacterium
AGCAGATCAAGGACAAGAAATACGCAGCTGTTTTGAAACCGTACGAAGGAGAAATACTACTCGTGGGTATCCATTACGATGAAAAAACAAAGAGGCACACTTGTCGGATAGAAAAGGGATGAAGTATCGAGATTTGCAAAGGAGGGATGTATTGTGGCGGATATACTGGAAATGTCAAATATGTATCCGGAACATCGTTTTGTGATGAGCAATCTTGAAAAGATACTGGATCGGTTTACATCAAAATTGAGATGCGTTGCAATGCGGGAAGCAAAATACGAATGGGCGGAATATCCCGGGAAAAAATACGAACCGGATGTGAGTCTTTTGTGTGGTCTGAGACACCGAAAAAAGCTGTGCTATACAGATGTGCCAAGATTCATTGCAGAGGTGTTGTCTGATTCGACAGAGCACATTGACAGAGGCGAGAAAATGGAGGTTTATGCTCGGGTCGGTGTTCAGGAATACTGGTTAATCGACTGGAGGGTTCCGGGTGGGATGGTTGAAAGGTACATGCTGGATGATACTGGGGAGAGGTATTTGCTCCACGATATAGTCAAAGGTGAGGTCGAGGAAGACGTGGAAGACAAGGAAACGAAATGTGACAAACTATTAAATGTGATTTCATTCCCATCCTGGACTTTCATGTTGAGTGAGCTTTTGGAGCATATTGGTGAAGAAGAAATTCAGGAGTGAAATAGAGAATTTTTGTAGCTTCCACATCGGTAAGAGGAAAATGGTTTTCACTGAGCTTTAGGAGATTGGTTATGCAAAAGATTTGTATAGACAATTTTGGTCCCATAAAAATATGTGAAATAAATGTAGCGGATTATGTAGTTTTGACTGGAGAACAGGCATCTGGAAAAAGCACACTGGCAAAAAGTATTTATTTTTTTCTGCACTTAAAGGATGTGTGGTTTGATATTGTTCAAAGGAACTATATAAGACGTTCGTTATATCAGGCAAATAGTCTTGAAAAGACATTGGTAAACAAATCCAAGGCTGTTTTTACGCAGTTTTTTGGTACAGATAATTTTGGTTTCAACGAAGGAAATATTACATTTGATTATGATGAGAACAAATGCATATCCATTCATTTGAAACAGTTGTCTGCACAAGTTGAATTGAATATATGCTTTAGTGATGAAATCAGGGAAGGAATAGAGCAGCTTCAACACAAGCTCTATTTAGACAATGCAATCAAACCTTCTGAGCTGCATGCGTATATTGACAAGGAAATATTTGGTATAGACATGAATGTAGTGTATATCCCCGCTGGAAGAAGCTTACTTACCATGCTCAGTTCACAGATTAGCTATATTTATGCGACTATGGATGATCAACAGAAACGGACAATAGACTATTGCACACAGAAATATCTTGAAGAGGTTTTAAGAATTCAAGATTTCTTTAAGGCAAGCCCGCAAAGATTGGTGGAACAGACCAGAAATGCAGTGGATTATTCGATAAATGAAGTGGAGTTGGAGAAGGTGATAGAGTGCATGCAGGGAATACTTGGAGGGGAATATCGCAACATCAACGGAGAAGAAAGATTATATTTTGATGAGTCTAAGTCTGTAAAGCTAGGCTATGCATCTTCCGGTCAGCAAGAAGCGGTATGGATATTGAATATACTGTTCTATTATATGTTAGGTGAGCGGAATACCTGTTTTATCATAGAAGAGCCGGAGTCGCATCTGTTCCCGGATACTCAAAAGCGTATGGTGGAGTTCATATCTTTGGTCAAAAATGAAAAACATAAGGTAATACTTACCACCCATAGTCCATATGTTCTTGGAAGTATCAATAATCTTTTGTGTGCGTCAAACATAGCGAATGATGAGAATTTTCAGCAGATAGAAAAAATTATATCTAAATCGCTGTGGTTGAAGTATGAGAACATGGGAGCTTACTATATAGAAGAAGGAACTTCGAGGATCATACTGGATGATGAAGTCAAAGAGATTAATCATGATGTGATTGACGGAGTATCAAGGGAATTGAACAACCAGTATGATGAAATGATGGATATCTTGTGGAAAGAAAGGGAATAACACATATGTTATTAGAACAAAATGCATCTTTGTGTGCTATCCATGCTTCTCTTATTACGTGTGAAGAACATAATAAAAAATATATAGCGCATAATCCAAACAGAAAATTCAATGTAAGAAAATATCAGTTGGATGGTGATTTGGTAAAGAACCAAACTTGCTGTGACTATTTGGTGTTGGATGATAGTAATACGAAGGCGTATTATGTTGAACTCAAGGGGCAGGATATTCAGAAAGCAATTGAACAGTTGGAAGCTGCTGAGAAGATTTTTCGTGTAGAATTGGGAAGCATTTACACGTCTATGTTCAGGATAGTAGCTGGTAAGGTACGAGCCCAGGAATTGAATACGGCCAGATATAGAAAACTTGAACGAAGAATGGGTAAGACAGGATTGCGGTGTGAATCAAACGTGTTGGAAGAAATATTGCGATAGTCGAGTATGTAGGACAAGTCTTTGTATTATAGTAATCGAATTTAGAAATTGCCTAATAAAACCATGTAAAGAGACGATAGAAGAAATTCAGGAGTGAAAAGAGATGAATGCAATGGGAAAAAGGTTGGTTGTATGGGGAGCGAAGGCGTTTTTCTACGCTATGGCTGTGGCTATGATCCTTGGTTTGCCCGGTTCTGTGGGCTTTGCGCATGAGTTGGACGATGAAGAAGGAGATCGGGTCGGCTGGGAGGAAATTCAGGGAAATTGGTATTTTTACAGGGACGATGGACGGATCAAAAAAGGCTGGCTCGAAGAAGACGGAGAGCTTTATTACCTGGATCAAGAAACCGGAATCCGCTGTACCGGATGGAAAACGATCGGAAAGGGGCTTTATCATTTTGACCGAAAGGGACGGGCCGATACCGGTTGGAAGAAAAAAGGGCAAAACACGTATTTTTTGCTGGGAGAAGGGGGCATCGGAGAAAGAGGCAGGGCGGCTACCGGATGGCAGATCATTCACAAAAAGCGATATTGCTTTGCACCGGATGGCGCAATGTATGTGGGGCGTGCGGTTTGCGATGGCGATGTTTATTTTTTCAAGCCATCGGGAGAACAAAGGACGGGATGGGTGGACGAGGGAGAAGGATTCGGACGGTATTATTACAAAAAAAGCGAGTCCTTCAAACAGTGGGGAAAACCAGTGAAGAACCGGTTTTTCAAAGGAAGGTATTTCTTGAAAACCGGGGCAACAAGCCCCAATGCCAAAAGCTGCGAAATGGTGCTGAATAGTCTCGGTTGGGATTTGCGAAACGCGTATGAGTGGGCGAGAACGCTTTCTTATTCCGGTCGGACGATTTATACAGAACAAATGGGGAGTGCGGCTTTGGCGACACAGGGATTTGAGAAGCGTACCGGGAATTGTTTTGTCAAGGCAGGCACTTTCTATGAGATGGCCAGAGTTTTGGGGTATGACGCGCACCAAATTTCGGGCGCCGTAGTTTCCAGGTCGGGAGGCTTTTCTGTGCATTCCTGGGTAGAGTTTGACGAAGAAGATGGAGTTTGGGTATACGATCCGGTGGAGCTTTCGGATGAGGTAGATCGCTTTCATTTCCAGTATGGGAAACCAGGTACCTGGAAATATGCCGCGTATCACAGGATGAACTAAAGCAGCACAAGATTAGGATGGATTAAGTATGAGGGAAACAAAGGACAGGTTTACAACACAGGATATCGTATATGGAGGGATGTTTGTTGCGTTGATGGCCGTTGGCGCTTTTATCAAAATCATGATTCCACTCGGACCGTGGGAAGTGACGTTTTCATTGCAGTTTTTCTTTGCGCTGATGGCGGGATTTCTGTTGGGCGCACGCCTGGGTTTTTTTTCTGTTTTGACTTATTTGATTTTTGGTTTGTGTGGTATGCCGATCTTTGCCCATGGCGGCGGGCCGGCCTATCTGCTCAAACCCACGTTCGGATTTTTGATCGGTTTTGCGGGGGCTGCGTTTGTAGCAGGAAAGTTGTACGAGATGATCCAGATTCGAAATATCGGTACGATGATCGCAGCTGCGTTCTGCGGCGAAATGGCGTATTATGCCTGCGGGTTGATCTATTATTATTTCATGACAAATATTATCATGCCGGATGTATCCATTGGGATAGCGGAGCTTCTTTCGGTATGGTTTTTGTCTACGGTGATCCCGGACTTTATGCTGGCGGTGGGCGCGTCCGTGGTGGCGGCGAGGCTGATGCCTCTATTTTTGGAAGGGCGTGTTCATAGAGCTTCTTTTCGATAAATAAACCAAAACGACAACGCGGCAAAGACGGCGATATACAGTATGAGTATCGCCGCTCCCTGCCAAGGGGCAGAAGTTCCCATCGAAATGCGCCGCACCATGTCAGAGGTCAAGGACAGGGGCAGCAGGGAAATGCATTGCCGGATCCCGCCAGGCAATCGCTCTGTCGAGAAGAAGGTATTGCATAGAAACGACATTGGCGTGATGATATAGGAAGTGAATCGCGGCGAAACTCTCTCCACTTTTCCCACAATACGGTATAAATTCCCATATCAATTCACATCTCCTATTTCATCCAATCGTCCAGCTTCAGCCCTTTTATTCGTGAGAATTCTTTTGTGTTGTGGGTGACTACGGTTAAGCCTTTTGCAAGCCCTTGGGCGCCAATCATAACGTCGTAAGCTCCAATAGGAGTGCCTGAAAGAGCAAGTGCAGCGCGAATATTACCAAATACGATGGCATCGTCGTTATCAAAGGGCAGGATACTGAAGTTGGACAGGAAAGCATACATAGTTTGCCTGGTACGGTCACCCCACCGGCTCTTGGCAGCACCGTATTCAAGTTCGCCTACAGTGATCGAAGATACAGCAATATCACTTGGGAGCACGGAAAGCAGCTTGTATGTCAGATTGGGATGACGGCCATTGATAGCGGAGATACAGGTATTGGTATCGAGCAGATACTTCATATTTCCTCACGCACAGGAGAATCAGATATAAGCGGCTGATCACGGTCAAAGCTAATATCTTCATCAAGAGATCCAATGGTCTGCTTGAGAAGTGCCCACGGATCATCAGGGGGAAGCAAAAAGAAACAGTTTCCCATCTTGTGGATGATGAATTCGGTATTAGTGGTATTCATTTCTCTGGGTATACGGATAGCCTGACTATTGCCGCTTTGGAATACTTTGGCTGTAAGCATGTGAGATACCTCCTTAATGTATATACCAAAAGTATATACATAATACGGTGTGATGTCAACAGGGTTAAATGGCTAAGGTTTGGCTAGGTCGTGAGTGGTAACGAGAAGCGTCAATCGTGTCCGCGTTGAAATTTGAAAAGATCTGTAGACCATGCTATACTTTTAAGTTAGAAAATGCGAAAGGGGGGTATTATCGTGGCAGCGTGCGACTTGGAAAAAAAGACAGACAAAGAATTGAAAAAAATCACAGACGAGGTGGTACGACGGGTGCTGGATCAAAACGACCTTACCATTGATCAAATCATCTTGTACGGCTCCTATGCCAGAGGAGATGCTGGAAATGGGTCAGATATTGATATTATGATTATCTGCGACGACAATGAACAGGATGTTCGGGAATACGGGCGGTTTCTTCGGCGGGAAGCGGATCATGTGGGATTCGATCATGATATTTTTGTTCAAGCAAAAGTCGAGGGGAAGAGCTTCTTTGACGAGTGGGCGGAAGTGCTTCCCTTTTTCAAAAATGTGAAAAAAGACGGGGTAGTACTGTATGGATGATCAGAGGATTGCGTTATCACACTATCTCATGGATAAGGCATATCATTGTCTGCTGGCCGCGAAAGGGAACGTCAGAGACGAAGAATATACTTCTGCCGCCAACCGTTCCTATTATGCAATATTTCACAGTATGAGAGGCATACTGGCTTTGGATGGTGTGGATTATCGAAAACATTCACAGGTGATTGGTCACTTTCGCCGGGAATACATCAAAACGCAGATTTTCGATGTGAAATATTCGGATGTGATAGGGGAAGCGTTTGCCGTCAGAGGGGACAGCGACTACGAAGATTTTTATG
>JAFUXY010000046.1 GCA_017477005.1 Lachnospiraceae bacterium
CAGTGTGAAATCTGTCAAGTTGAACAAAGCGAAAGCGAGCGTAAAGAAAGGCGGAAGCCTTGCACTGAAGGCGACTATTGCCCCGGCTAATGCTACCAACAAAACGGTAACTTGGTCGACGAGCAACAAGAAGATTGCGACAGTGTCTTCGAAGGGCGTGGTGAAGGGCGTTCGAAAAGGCACGGCGACGATCACGGTTACGACAAAGGATAAAAAGAAAAAAGCAACCTGCAAGGTGACGGTGAAATAGTAGGAGAGAATAAGGAACGGTACGAAAAGCGTACCGTCCCTTCACTTTATTCGATATCCAAATCCGCTGTGACCTGATAATAATCGCTGGCGTGCGCTGTATACCCCTTGACGTTGGCTTTCGCAATCTGGCTCATTTGGAGGAAGGAGCAGAACACATATCCATGATCATCCAAGATCGCCTGCTGCATCTGCACAGCCAGATCGGATCGTTTTGCCGGGTTAAATTCCACAGCCATTTTCTTTTCAAGCGTTTCAAGTTTATCGGAATGAAAATGTCCCTTGTTTTTCGAAGAAGAATCCAGACAGCAGACCGAGAAGAAATATTCCGGATCTCCGGTCGGCGCATTGACCTGCGCAGAAGCGTAGACATCCCAGGCTTTCGGATCCTCAACGATTGTATTGTGATCCGCCGAAACCTGGATGTCCACGTCCATCCCGATTTCCTTCAGCGTCGCCGCCGCAGCCTCCGCCAAAAGGGGAAGCTCCTGTCTGGAAGGGTAGGTCAGCCATTTGAGCGAGAGCGTCTGCCCCTCTTTTTCCCGGATGCCGTCTCCGTCCTCGTCTGTCCAACCGGCTTCTTCAAGCACCTGCATCGCGCCCTGTGGATCGTATTCTTCTGTTTCTACCTGGTCGCCGCCAAAAGAGAAGCTATCCGGAAAGGCCCCTTTTCCTGGATATCCATTTCCATCGAGCAGGGTGTCTACGAAGGATTGCTTGTCGATGCCCATAGCGATGGCTTTTCGGACAGCCGGATCGGACACCACCGGGCTTTCATAATTCATCCAGCAGAAAAACGCCCGGGAGGTTGCGATTTTTGAAAAAACATAATCCTCGTTTTCAAATAGAGGATAGCTTTCGTACGCCATCCCGTAGGCGGCATCGATCTCTCCGGCCTGCAGCGCCGCGGACAGGGTATCTCCATCGGTGATCGTGCGGATGATAAGGGAATCGATCTGTGGTGTTCCGTTCCAATAATCCGTGTTTTTCGTCAGTTTTAAGTGGTCGCCTGACTCACATTCCAAAGCGATATACGGACCGGTACCAGCCACGATGCCGTCATCAAACCCCGCATCCACGTCGATGATACAGCCATAGGGATCCCCCAGATAATTCAATAGCGCCGGGCGTGGCTCCTTCGTGGTAATTAAAAGCGTCTGCCCGTTCGCTTCCATCGTATCGATCATCAGATCGTTTGGCGCGCGGTCGTGTACCTCGATCAAATGCTCGAGGCATTGCTTGACAGCTTCCGCGTCCATCGTGCGTCCGCTGTGAAAACGAACGCCATCCTGCAAGGTAATCTTCCAGGTTTTTTCGTCCACATTCTCCCATTCTTTCGCAAGCCAGGGTTCCACTTCCATCGTGTCCGAATAATGCACCAGCGTTTCACCCACGCCATAACGAATGCAGGCCCATCCAGCGTAATCGTTGTGTGGATTCACATCCGGTTCCGCATTTTCCGGATTGAAGGTCGTATCCCCGATGGTGAGTGTTTTCTGAGAAGTTTTATCCCCGGATGCCGGCGGACGGCCCGAAGCGCATCCGGAAAGTTCGCCTAAAGTAAACACAAACAGTAACAGAGCCAAACAGATTTTTTTCATAGCGACCTCACTTTCTCTCAATGCTTGTTTTGCGTCCAGATGACGGAACAAAGCTGCTTTGTGTAAGTTTCTTTTGGGTTCGTGATGATGCTTTCGCAGGTTCCTTCCTCCACGATTTTTCCCTGGTACATTACCAGGACTCTTTCACAGAATTGATGTACGAGCGCCAGATCATGACTAATAAATAAGAATGACAGCGACAGTTCTTTTCGCAGATAGGCAAACAATTCCATTATCTCTTTTTGGATGGTCATATCCAAGGAGGAGGTGGCCTCGTCGCATACCAAAAGCTGTGGACGTACCGCTATGGCTCTTGCGATGGCAGCCCTCTGACATTCGCCTCCGGAAAGCTGATGAGGGTAGCGGCCATAATAGCTCTCCGGGAGTCCGCACAGAGAAAGCAGCTTTGCGACCTCTGCTCGCAGAGTTTTCCCCCGCATCCCTCCATTTCGCAGGGGTTCGCCAACGCCGGCTCCAATAGTCTGCCTTGGATCAAAGGACTCTGTGGGCGTTTGAAAAACCATTTGCAGCTCTTTGTAAAGCTGCCTCTTTGCCCGTCCTCGCAGTCCGATAATACTTTGGTCGTTGAGCCGGATATCGCCTGCGGAGGGTTTTGTCAGTCCCAGAAGCAGTTTGGCGATCGTGCTTTTTCCACTGCCGCTTTCCCCCACCAGTCCGAGCGCTTCCTTTTTTTTCAAGGAAAAAGAAACGTCCGACACGGCTGCAATGGCTGTTCCATTTTGCGTTCCAAACTGCTTTGTCAGATGGCTGACCTGAATCTGGATTTCCTTTGAATCGTGGAAATTCACAGGCGTATTATTTTTTATTTGCGGGATGGCGGAAAGCAGCTTTGCGGTATATGGATGCTGCGGCTGGGACAGCACATTCTGAGCATTTCCCTGTTCCACGCATTCTCCGTCCTTCATCACCAAAATTTGATCCGCCATAGAGCGGATCACACCGATATTGTGGGAGACGATTACTATGGATACGCCGAGTTCTTCTCGCGCAAGGCACAGTTCTTCTACCACCTTTTTTTGAAGCAGCACATCGAGCGCAGAGGTGGGCTCGTCCGCAAGCAGAAGGGCAGGGTGCAGCAGCAAGGCTGACGCAATCCCCACACGCTGCTGCATGCCGCCGGACAGTTCCATCGGATAGGAGGAAAGCATGCGTTCGGCGTCTTTTAATCCGAGGCGTTCCAGTAAGGCCGCTGCCTCTATGAAAAATTCTTTTTTTGATTGTTTTTGGTGCGCCAATACGCTTTCATACAACTGATCGCCGATCGTGCGAATCGGGCAAAAAAAGGCACCCGCATGCTGGAATACCATGCCTATTTTTGCGCCGTTGATTTGACGAAGACGATTGGCGGAAAGCGCAGATAGATTTTCATTGTCAAAGATGATTTTTCCCTTTGATACGACCCCTCCGGTTCCAAGCAATCCCATCACCGCCCGGATCAACGTGGTTTTTCCGCTTCCGGATTCGCCGACGATTCCTAAAATTTGTCCTTTTTTTAATGAAAAACTGACGTCTTTTACTCTTGGAATCCCGTTGTAAGAAATGCTGACTTTTTCATAACGCAGGATCTCATCCACTGCCTACCTCCTCGCATGCTTCGGATCCGCATAATCCCGAATTGTATCTCCGAGCATATTAAAAATCATGACGGACAACAGTATCGCAAATCCTGGCGAAAAGGGAATCCACGGGGAGTCAGACAACATGCTTCGCCCATCGCTTACCATACTGCCCCATTCCGCCGCGGGAGGTTTGGCGCCGAGTCCCAAAAAGGACAGTCCGGCCAGTTCCATCATCATCGTTCCGATATCGAGCATCGAAGTGACCAAAATGGGACCTATGATGTTGGGCAGTACATGAAAAAGAATGAGTCGCGCGTTGCTGTTTCCTGAAATGCGAGCAGCCGCCAAAAACGGTGTTTTTTGAATCGCCGCAGTCTGGCTTCTGGCGATTCGGGCGTATTTGGGCCACGAAATCGCTGCCAAAGCGGCGACGGCATTGTGCAGGCCACCGCCCAAAACACCGGCCACCGCCAGCGCAAAAACCAGCCCCGGAAACGCCAGAAATACATCCGAAAGACGCATGAGTATGACATCTATTTTTCCACCCCACCATCCTGCCAAAAGTCCGACAGCCGTGCCAATGATCGTAATGATCGCCACCAAAAGCAGGGTTGAAAGGATGCTGGTATGGCTGCCCGCCAGTACGCGGGAAAACAGGTCGCGGCCAAACCGATCTGTACCCAAAAGATGCATGGCCGAGGGCGGCGCCTTCGCGTTAGAAAGATCCTGCAAATAGGGATCGTAGGGGCAGAGCGGGATGGCAAAAATGGATACGAGGATCAGCGAAGCGGTCAGGACACCGAAGATGATTAGCCTTTTTTTTGTCGTATCTTTTTTGAGTGCGGTAGGCGCCATTATTCCACTTCCTCGAAACGCAGGCGAGGATCCAGCATTGGATAGAGCAGATCCGTAATCAAATTGACTATGACATAAATCACGGCCATCCAAACCACATAGGCCTGGATCAGCGGATAATCCCGCATCGTGATCGCGTCCACGGCGAGCTTCCCCACGCCATCCCACATAAAAATACTCTCAATAATCGCTGTTCCGCCGAGCAGACTGCCAATCGAAAGCGCCAGCAGGGTGAGAATCGTGAGCATCGATGCTTTGAGGACGTTTTTTCGCAGAATAATCGCATCGGACACGCCTCTCGCCCTTGCGCCGGTCACATAATCCTTGTTCAATTCTTCAAGTACCGCTGCCCGCACTTGCCGCAGATATTTCGACGACATGGAAATGGACAGGGTCAATAGGGGAAGCACGGCGCCTCGAAGTGAAAGCCCCTCAGATAGTACCGGGAGCAGGCGCAGTTTGATAGAAAACAGCTGCATCAGCAGCAGAGCCACAAAAAAATTAGGCATCGAGTTTCCGATAAAGCTCAAAAATTGCAGGAGGGAATCGGAAACGCTATTCTGGTGGGTGGCTGCAAAAATTCCCAGAGAAATAGAAATGGCCACGGTCAGCAAGATGGATCCAGCACAGAGTAACAGCGTCGCGGGAAGCTTTGAAACAAAGGTATCAAAGACATCCCGCCCCGAAATATAGCTTGTGCCCATATCCCCCCGCAGCAAGCCGAAAAGCCACAATCCATACTGGGTCAGAAAAGGCTTGTCCAGCCCCAGTTCTTCTCTGGCGGCGTCGATCACTTCCTGCGATACAACGGCGCCAGTTGCCGAATAGCGTTCTGTCACCGCATCCGAACCGGCGAGACGCATCATCCCAAAGGACAAAAAAGTAATGCCGATCAGGATTGGAATCAATTGTAATAAACGCTGCAGGATTAGTTTTTTCAAGGTGTGCGTCCTCCGATTAATATGGCAAAAAGTAAACTCTTTTTTCGTCTACTATAATGTTTTCGTCAGCTAGTATAACCATCTTGTTTGGCGCGCACAAGCCCCGAGAGGGGTTGAAATTTATGATTCCTTTTTCGAGCAGCCGCTGCATCCTTCGCAGCAGCCTGAGCACCCTTTTCCATTTCGCAGATTCCGTATAATTCGCCGCAGGGCCAGGGCTGCAGCGAGGATTATGACAGCTAATAAAGCCAAATCTACAGCATTCATATAGCGCCTCCTATCCAGGCAACTGAACTGTTTCTTCTCCTCAAATCGTAACTATTCAGTCAGTCCGCATCCCTCAAATCAGATTCCTGCGGCTGTTCCAATTATATAGACTACGAGCGCCGCGATCCAGGCTACTACACATTGCCAGAACACAATGCCGATCGCCCAACGGTATCCCATCTCCCGTTTGACGGCCGCTATAGCCGCCACACAGGGCGTATACAGCAGCGAAAACACCAACAAGCATCCAGCGGACAGCGTAGACATCGTCTCCCGGACAGCGCCGCCGAACAATACCTCCAGCACGGAAACGACACTCTCCTTCGCCAAAAAACCCGAGATCAGAGACGTGCAGATCCTCCAGTCGCCGAGTCCGATCGGGCGAAACAGAGGGACCAGTATCCCGGCTACTGCTGCGAGCATGCTGTCCTTCGCGTCCTCCACCATATTGAAATGGAAATTGAAGCTCTGCAAAAACCACACAACGATCGTGGCGACTAAAATAACCGAAAATGCGCGCATCAAAAAGTCCTTTGCTTTCTCCCACAAAAGCTGCAGCACGCTTCTCGCGCTTGGCATACGGTAATTCGGCAGCTCCATAACAAATGGAACCGCTTCCCCGGTAAACAGTGTTTTTTTGTATAGCAAGGCCGCCGCGATCCCCAACAGGATGCCTAGAATATACAATCCGGTAATAATCATCCATCCGTTTTTCGGGAAAAATGCCGCCACAAAAAACGAATAAATCGGCAGTTTTGCGGTACAGCTCATAAACGGTGTCAGAAGGATGGTCATGCGGCGGTCCCTGTCGCTCGGCAGGGTTCTAGTGGACATAATCGCCGGAACCGAACAGCCAAAGCCGATCAGCATGGGTACGATGCTGCGGCCGGAAAGTCCGATCTTTCGCAGCAGCTTGTCCATAAAAAAAGCGA
>JAFUXY010000421.1 GCA_017477005.1 Lachnospiraceae bacterium
GATCAACGATGAGATCATGGCGCAGGCGATGGACGGCGTGAAGCAGATGGAAGAGCTCAATGGCAAGAAGTTTGGCGATCTGAACAATCCGCTTCTGGTTTCGGTTCGTTCCGGTGCGAGAGCTTCGATGCCGGGTATGATGGACACGATTTTGAACCTGGGCTTGAATGACGAAGTAGTGGCTGCTATGATTGCTGGCAATCCGGATCCCTCGTTTGAGCGTTTTGTATATGATTCCTATCGTCGCTTTATCCAGATGTTCTCCGATGTCGTGATGGAAGTAGGCAAGAAGTATTTCGAGCAGCTCATCGACAAGATGAAGGAAGAGAAGGGCGTACAGTTCGACGTAGAGCTGACGGCTGCAGATCTGAAGGAGTTGGCGGAGCAGTTCAAGCAGGAGTACAAGAATCAGCTTGGCTCGGACTTCCCGTCTGACCCGGTAGAGCAGCTGAAGCTGGCGATCGAGGCTGTGTTCCGTTCTTGGGACAACCCTCGCGCGAATGTGTACCGCCGCGACAACGATATCCCTTATTCTTGGGGTACCGCAGTGAACGTGATGCCGATGGTATTCGGAAACCTGAACAACGAATCCGGTACAGGCGTGGCGTTTACCCGCGATCCGGCTACCGGCGAGAAGCAGCTGATGGGCGAGTTCCTGAAGAATGCGCAGGGCGAAGACGTGGTGGCTGGCGTGCGTACACCTATGCCGATCGCGCAGATGGAGCAGGAGTTCCCGGAGGCTTATGCGGAATTCATCAAGGTTTGTGAGACGCTGGAGAATCATTACCATGACATGCAGGATATGGAGTTCACGGTTGAGAACAAGAAACTCTACATGCTGCAGTGCCGCAACGGCAAGAGGACGGCGCAGGCTGCTTTGAAGATCGCTTGCGACTTGGTAGACGAGGGGCACAAGACTGAGGAAGAAGCAGTGTTGATGATCGATCCGAGGAATTTGGATACGCTGCTGCATCCACAGTTTGACGCGGCTGCATTGAAGGCGGCGACACCTTTGGGCAAGGGTCTTGGCGCTTCTCCTGGCGCGGCTTGCGGAAAGGTTGTCTTCACAGCAGATGACGCAGTAGAGTGGGCCAACAAGGGTAACAAAGTGATCCTGGTGCGTCTGGAGACTTCTCCGGAAGATATTACCGGTATGAAGAGCGCAGAGGGTATCTTGACCGTTCGCGGCGGTATGACCAGCCATGCGGCAGTGGTGGCTCGCGGTATGGGTGAGTGCTGTGTTTCCGGCTGTGGCGATATCGATATGGATGAGGAAAACAAGAAGTTCACCCTGGCTGGAAAGGAATTCCACGAGGGAGATTATATTTCCATCGACGGCACGACAGGAAATATTTATGAAGGCGAGATCAAGACAGTGGATGCTTCGATCGCAGGCGAGTTTGGCCGCGTGATGGCATGGGCGGACAAGTATCGTACTTTGAAGGTGCGTACCAATGCGGATACGCCGGTAGACGCGAAGAAGGCTAGAGAGCTGGGTGCTGAGGGAATCGGACTTTGCCGTACCGAGCATATGTTCTTCGATGAGAACCGTATCGCCGCCTTCCGCGAGATGATCTGCGCCGATACAGCGGAGCAGAGAGAAACGGCTTTGGAGAAGATTCTGCCGTATCAGCAGGGCGACTTCGAGCAGTTGTTTGAGGCAATGGAAGGCAACCCTGTGACGATTCGTTTCCTGGATCCGCCTTTGCATGAGTTCGTTCCGAATGAAGAGGACGACATCAAGAAGCTCGCTGACGCGCAGGGCAAGTCGGTAGAGGAGATCAAGGCGATTATTGAAGGTCTCAAGGAATTTAACCCGATGATGGGACACAGGGGACTTCGTTTGGCGATTACCTATCCGGAAATCGCAAAGATGCAGACCCGCGCGATTATCCGTGCAGCTGCAAAGGTGCAGAAGGATCATTCCGACTGGAAGGTTGTTCCGGAGATTATGATTCCGTTGTCCTGCGACAAGAAGGAATTGAAGTTCGTGAAGGACATAGTCGTAGAAGTGGCCGACGAGGAAGTCAAGAACAGCGGCGTAGATCTGAAGTACGAGGTTGGTACGATGATCGAGATCCCGCGTGCGGCTCTGTTGGCGGATCAGATCGCAGAAGAAGCGGAGTTCTTCTGCTTCGGTACCAACGATCTGACCCAGATGACCTTCGGCTTCTCGCGTGATGATGCGGGCAAGTTCCTGGATTCCTATTATGAGAACAAGATTTTCGAGTCGGATCCGTTCGCAAAGCTGGATCAGGACGGCGTAGGTATCTTGATGCAGATGGCGGTAGAGAAGGGCAAGAAGCAGAGACCCGAGTTGCACCTGGGTATCTGCGGCGAGCACGGCGGAGATCCTTCTTCCGTAGAATTCTGCCACAAGATCGGTCTGGATTATGTATCCTGCTCACCGTTCCGCGTGCCGATCGCAAGATTGGCTGCAGCACAGGCGGCGATTTCGAATAAATAATTATCATAAGTATGCTGTTTTTAGGGTGTCTGCTTAGACACCCTATTTTTTTACTCAAAATTACGGTGTTAGCAAATTCTAAACGGCAGCTAAATTCGTTTGCAAGTATGAGAAAAGATACAATCTTGAATATAGTGGGTCGTTGTGATACTATGTTTTCGTTGTCTTTCAGGAGGGGGACAGACTATGGGCATCTATTTGAATCCGAGCAATGAAAACTTCCAAAGGGTGCGATTCAAGGAAGATGTTTGAATCACTTAAGATAGGGATGAGCGAGGATTTCCCCAAAAATCTCAACAGTCTAATCGGATCCCAAACCGGGAGATATGGCAGGAGTGGGAGTTTGCGGTAGCGTTGCTGGAAGATTATGCTGCTACAGACAAGATTATAAAATCTTCAAAAGAGCTGTTGAAAAAAACCATTGACGGCGACGAGGAAGCTGTGGCGAAGGCTTTGGATGAAAGCCATATCAATGCGACAAGCAACAGGAGCTACAACAATGAGGACGCTCTGCAGAGCGCCATCCGTCAGATACACGAAAAAAATACTTTAACTGCATGGAACATTATACAGGGAATCTGCTGTTCGTAGGGATCAATTACGATGCAGATTCCAAGACCCACTCTTGCAAGATAGAAAAGTATGTGAAGGAAGAATGATAGGAAGGTGTCCATTATCTGGGGTATAGTTTATAGCGACTTACGGGAAGCACAGTGGAAAGAGAAAAAAGAAAGGAAAAATTATGAGAAAAATATTGGTGGTGATTGATATGCAAAAGGACTTCATAGACGGCTCCCTTGGAACGGCTGAGGCGGTTTCCATAGTGGGAAATGTGAAGGAAAAGATACAAATGTATCCGATCGAGGATGTTTTTTATACGCTGGATACCCATGAAGAGAATTATTTGCAGACCCAAGAGGGACGAAATCTGCCTGTCGAACATTGTATAAAAGGCACGGAGGGATGGGAGCTGGACACGGCCTTGAAGGATGCGTTGAAAGAGGCCAAGGTATATGAAAAGCCTACCTTCGGAAGCATGAAGCTGGCGGAGGATCTGAAGAGAATTACAGAGAATGAAGAGGTAGAAATTGAACTCATAGGGCTGTGTACGGATATTTGCGTTGTATCGAATGCACTGCTTCTAAAAGCGGCCATGCCGGAGGTGAAAATATCCGTGGATGAAAAATGCTGCGCAGGCGTGACCCCCAAAAAGCATGACGCAGCTATTGAAACGATGAGGTCTTGTCAGATAGAGATAGTGTGAGAGGGAAGGGATTGTTGCGGGCTTGCCAAACGGCGCCCGCAATAAACGCCCCTCGCTCTGAGATTTCAAAACGACTCATTCCTCAATTTCATTACGCTCCAAAAACTTCTCTAAACGATTTTCAACATTCTGGCTTAAATTTCGATAGAAGAACTGGTAATCATAAATATGATAAGCTCCTTCCGGCAATCCTGGAATTATTGCTGGGTAATCGGAAGGATTAATGTCTGTTACCTTCAATACGCCCCTCTTCTCATCGATATAACAACCACACAACCCCTTTTCTTCAGACTTGATTTGACCCGCATAGTCAGTAAAACAAGCTCCGATGTTTTCTGATTTGTCCGCAGCCACCCCATCTGTCCTCCAATTCAGTGGATTAATGGAGTATGTTTTCTGCCCTTTGGGATTGATGAATGAATCCGTCACATCCGGAGCTTCACAGTCGAAGCTAATCACAACCCCCGTATCGTCCGCTCCGGTTGCCGGATTGATCTGCGGAAAATCTTCCGTCATTTCGACTGAACATGGCCACCCTATCGCATATACTGCAACCAACTGATTTTTCAAGGCTGTATCGCCAAAAAATTCCTTTAGTAATCGATAACACATATCCGCGCCTTGTGAAAATCCTGCAAGAACAATCGGTCTCCCCTCATTTTCATGGTCAATATAATATGAAAACGCATTGGAAACATCGCTATAAGCAATTTGCATGTACGGTTCCCACTCCTGCACATCTAATGAGTACACCTTCATGGCGACTTGTCGATAATAAGGAGCATACATCCTCGTATAGTCTTCATAAATGCCACGCTCCATATTCAAGGCCCCAAGGAAATTTCCTTTCGTCTTTTCGTCATCCAAGGACATATTGTACTCATCGTTCATATCAACGGTTGGACAGACCAGAAATAGGTCTGCCTGTTTCTCTTCGCCTATACCGTAATATGCCCAGTTTTCCTCATTTGAATAATCTGATTGATTTGACGGATCGGTTTCGGACTGCGTGCTCTCGTCCGCTTCGGGTATGCTTTGGTCGGCTTCCGGCTGTTCGTTCGGTTCTTCATCGGCAGATGCTTCTATTGAAGAAGATGGTATTTGGTCGTTTTTGGTTCCGTCACATCCCGTAAATACTACACCGAGTATCGTCATTGCAGCCAATATCCAGCTGATCGTTTTTTTCTTCATAAGATTTCCTTTCTGGCACTTCCGGCAACAGAGCCTCCTTCATTTGCAACCTTCTGGTTTTCCTTCAAACCCTGCGGATTTTGAACTTTCGTTAATTCTGTCGTTGTGGCTTCCGCAAGCATATTCAGTGCCAGTTCCAACGTGCTCATATTATCCCGGAGATTTTCTTTTTTCAATCCCTTCAGATTCTTATACTGCCGGGTACTCATCCCGGACCACGCTCTTGTAACCTCATCCGTGAGGATCGCATTTTCAACTGGTGACAATTTGTCACCAGTTGGCTTCCCTCATCGTTCAATCGCTGTTTTAACTTATTCCAATATTTTCTTGCCTTTTGAAAGTCTGGCTGTTCTGTCAAAACCCGGACAACATCTACAATTGAAAAATACCATTCCTCGTTTTCTTCATCCCACGCCGTGCGTATGGGACTGTTTTCAAATAACTGGATTTTGCTTTGGTCCATATATCTCCTCTTCCGCTCTCGTCCTACTACTGATCGTGTTTATCCTTATACATAGGTACCGTAGTTCCCGATTATATCTTCTAAAAAACATAACAGAAAACGCCATCAATTTCAAGTGTCCTACAGGCAAGTTAGAAATTGACATTTATTGCTCAACCGTTTAAGATAGGGACAAAAGCAGCTGCAGGAGGTGTGCGATCATGCGTTTTGTGAATCCGGGGAATTTGGGATTTTCTGAGATTGATGATGAGGATTATGTGGATAAAACCGACTTGATCGATTTGGTCAATCGCACGATAGGAAAGAAAAATAAATTGACTTGTGTTTGCCGCCCCCGTCGTTTCGGAAAATCGTGGACGGCTAAAATGCTTGTCGCTTATTATGATAGCTCTTGTGATTCCCACGTTTTGTTTGACGAGAAAAAGATCGCGAAAACAGCGGATTACGAAACATTTTTGAATAAGTTCAACGTGATTTGTCTGGATATTACCTCATTTCTTTCGGACATCAAATCGTCAAAGGAGGCATCTCTGGTTGATATTGCCGAGAAAATCAAATCTGCGATCTGGAAAGACTTATTGGAAGGTGGATATGAGCCCGCCGAAGATGATACCTTGAATGATTTTCTTTTGCGGTGCGTTCAGAAGTCAAACGGGAAAAAGTTCATCTTTATAATAGACGAATGGGACGCTGTGATTCGAGAGGCCAAGAATGATTCTATGGCACAAGAGGCTTATCTCAACCTTTTGAGAGGATGGTTCAAAAACAACAATTTCACGTCCAAAGCCGTTGCGGCTGCCTATATGACAGGCATTCTTCCGATTAAGAAAGATGGATCGCAGTCCGCTATTTCCGATTTCAAGGAATATTCGATGCTTTATCCGGGAAAATTTGCGAAATATACAGGCTTTACAGAAAATGAAGTGCGGGAAATTTGCGAGAAGAAGGGTATGTCGTTCGAGGAAGTGAAATCCTGGTATGATGGTTATGAATTGCAGGGTACCATGTCCATTTATAATCCGTATTCTGTTATGAACGCAATAGAGGAGGGGGTGTGCCGGTCGTATTGGGGATCCACCTCTGCAGCGGAGAGTTTGACTAATTACATAAAGATGGATTTTGATGGATTGCAGGAAACGGTTGCGAATTTGATGGCTGGTTCAAGTGTAGCGGTTCATACTGAGAGCTTCAAGAACGATTTTGAGCGTTTTGAGGGGACAGATGATATATTGACTTTGCTGATTCATCTGGGGTATTTGACCTATGATACAAATAATCAGAAAGCGCTTATTCCAAATGAGGAGGTCAAACGTGAGTTTACGAATTTTCTGCGCGGAGAAAATGTCGGTACGGAATGGATAAAGCTGAAACGTCGATCAGAGAAATTAGTCAAGGATACGGTTTCCCTGAACGGAGACGCAGTCGCTGCCACGATAGAAGAAATACGTATGGAACAATATGCTCCGCAATTTTACAATAATGAACAGGCGTTGAGATCCATTATAAAATATGCCTATCTGTCCCTGATCGGAAAATGTGTAAAAATCGAAGAAATGCCTTCCGGAAAAGGGATTGCAGATATAGTTTATATACCTTTTGCAGAGTCAGGATTGCCACCAATGATTGTAGAACTTAAATGGAACAAGACATCGGGAGGCGCTATAGAGCAGATCA
>JAFUXY010000422.1 GCA_017477005.1 Lachnospiraceae bacterium
CGCTTTTTCCCGTAGCAGGTCTGCTGGATACAGATGATCTTTACTCCGCTGGCTTCGGAGGCTTCCTCGGCCGGGGCTTCGCTGTCGGAATCCGCTGCAACGGAATCCGCCGTCATTTCCTCAGTAGTCTCTGTGGTCTCTTCGTCTGCAGAGTCCGTGCTTTGGGCGGCAGATTCTTCTGCAGCAACGCCCGTCAAAGCAGGCAAAGAAACCCCTCCCGCTACGCTTGTAAAGCTCAGCGCAAAGGATAACGCGTATGCTATGCGTCGTTTCATAAAAAACTCCTTTCCTAACGTGTTGCATGGCTGATCGGTTTTAGCCAATGATTTGATTGCAAAAATCTTTTGCCATATTAGCACAGCATACTGCAAAAATCAACAAATACGCCCCATTTTGTTTGCATATTTCGCTACATATGGTATACTATTTCGAATTATAATCCAAAACCTAGTATTCTATATTGGAAACGATACGGTAGTTTAGGAGGGGCTTATGTGGGCTTTTGACAGTGTAGTTTATCAAATTTATCCGTTGGGGCTGTGTGGCGCGCCCTATCAAAACGATGGCGAGGCGGCGCATCGCATTCGCATTATTCACGATTTCATACCACATTTGAAAAAACTCGGAGTGGATACGGTTCTTTTTAATCCGCTGTTCGAGTCCGATACCCACGGCTACAATACCAGGGATTTTCGCAAGGTCGATGTCCGGTTAGGTACCAATGAAGATTTCAAAGAGCTTTGCGAAGTCCTGCATCAAAATGGCATTCGAATTTTGTTGGATGGCGTGTTCAACCATGTCGGAAGAGGGTTTTTCGGCTTTGTGGATGTGCTCGAGAAGCGGGAGGCGTCGGCCTACAAAGATTGGTTCCACATCCATTTTGGCGGAAACAACAACTACAATGACGGGCTGTGGTACGAAGGCTGGGAAGGAAATTTCGATCTGGTCAAATTGAATCTGGACAACCCCGCGGTCTCGGATTATCTGATGGAGAGCGTGAAGTATTGGATCGACGAGTTTGACATCGACGGACTGCGTCTGGATGTCGCCTATATGGTCAATCGCAATTTCCTGAAACGATTGCGCCGGGAAACAGCGGAATGGAAAAAGGATTTCTTTTTGGCCGGTGAAATATTGGGCGGAGACTACAAGCAGATCATGAATGATGAAATGTGTCATTCGGCGACGAATTATGAATGCTACAAGGGCATTTTCTCCGCGTTGAACAGCAACAACCTGTTTGAAATCATTCATTCCTTGATGCGGCAATTCGGGCCCGAGCAGTGGACGCTTTACAAGGGAGCGCATCTGCTGTCCTTTGTGGACAACCATGACGTGACGCGGATTGCGTCGAATTTGATGGTGCAAAAAAATCTTCCGATCGCTTATACGATTATGTTCGCAATGCCGGGGATCCCGGTGGTGTACTATGGAAGTGAGTGGGGCGTGGAGGGCAAAAAATCCGAGGGAGACCCGGCGCTGCGGCCAGCTTTTGATGCCCCCCAATGGAACGATTTGTGTGATACGATTGCTGCGCTGGCTGAGGCGAAAAAGTCGTCCAAGGCGCTGCGGTATGGCGATATGTCTTCGCTGGTTTTGGAAAACAAACATTGCATTTTCCAGAGGAAATTCGAGGATGAAAGGATTATGATCGCGATCAATATAGAAGACGCGCCGTATGTATTTCATTTCAATGCCAACGCAGGCCGCGCGAAGGATCTGATCACCGGAGAAAGCGTGGACTTCGGCGGTGGCTTGGAGGTACCGGCGTACACCGCCTATATTTTGAAGCCATATTGATCCGCTATGAAGGTCGTAGGAACAACGAAGGATCGGCGGAAGGTGTATCTGCCCGCCACCCTCGATGAATATTACAGGGGCACGGCCAAGCGGTTTGCCCATATAGACCGCATCCAGATCGATTATGAGCCGGAGGATTTTTCGGACGGTTCTTTCGAGGTAATGGGCGGCGTTGTGGCCGCTGATTTCTCGCTGCTGCGGGCGTTTCTGGCAGATCACGAGGGCGCGCTTTTTGTTTGTTTATCGGCGCTGGGGAGCGTTATCGAATTGTTTTTTCCGGCGTATTTTTATGGTTTTGTGGAGGATACCTTTGCGAGAGCGATCCACCACAAGATCGAAGGGCCGGGATTTGCCTGTCGGGAATGCGTGGGCAAACGCGAGCTGCGGCTGCGGGAATACGACAGGCTGCTGCGGCTGGTCGGAGAAGACGAGCCCAAAGAGGGGATTTGGATGGCGCTTTCGCGGCTTCGTTCGCCGGTGGCTTTGGCCGAAGCGCATCGGATGCAGTACCAGGATTTTTTGCAGCAGCATGACAGGCTGGCGTTGTCTGTGTTGGCCGAGACTCCGGAAATGGGGATGGCGGCGTTGACGTATTTGACCGAGGAAAAGCTGTTGTCCGACGAGGCTGTCGCGGAAATATTACCATTGCTCTCAGAACATCGGCAGGCGGGCATGGTCGCTATTTTGCTTTCCTACCGACAGCAGACGCAAAAACGCAGGCGGCTGGTGATCTGAAAAGGTGTTGCACAATGGGGGAAAGGCGGCTATTGCGTTGTCAAAAAAGGGTAGAAATCATGCAGCAAAAACGACCGAAAGAACAGTTGGCGCAGTTGGGAAAACGTGTGCTTTTGGCGGTGAAAAAAGAACTGTATTTTGAAATGCCGTATCTGTCTTATGCGGTGGGCAGTATGACCGATTGCATGGATATTTCTACCCGCGCGATGGGTACGGATGGATGGACGGCGCGGTTTCACCCGCATTACCTTTTTGAGACCTATCTATCAAGACCCGGACGCTTGAACCGCGTGTACATGCATATGCTCGTACACAATCTGCTGCTGCATCCGGCAGCGGAGTGTAGGCCCCGCCGTCTGTTTGATGTCAAAGGCCGGGATAGAGGGTGCGCCATTTTGACGGAGGATTCCTATCCGGCAGAAGAGTATTTGAGGGATGTTTGGAATCTCTCATGTGATATCGCAGTGGAATCTATTATTGATTCGATGGATGTGGACTGTCTTCGCATGGTGGAGAGTGATTTTCGCAACCACTGGTACGACAAGCTGCGCAAGCAGATCCGTACCTTTTCAGCGCAGAGGTTGTTTGATTATTTTCTCGTGCATCCAATCTCGGGGGAAGATTTTGTCCGGCTGGAGCAGGAGTTTTGGATGGACGACCATAGGTTTTGGGAGTGGAGTCCGAAGGGGGACGAGGATTCACCCAAGGTTCCTGAGGAAATACAGTATGCGCCGATGGCAAATCTGCCGCTCAAAGAGGTCTGGGAAAAGGTAGCCAAAGCCGTGCAGGGAGAGCTCGAAAATTCCGGCAGCAAACGGAATGACGAGGCGGGGAGGCTGCGCTGGAGCTTGCTGTTGACGCATACGCAGCGGGGTGATTTTTCTGCGCTTTTAGAAAAATATATGGTGCGCCGGGAGGTGGCTTCGGTGGATCCGGACGCCTTCGATCCAGCGTATTACCACTACGGAATGGAGCGCTATGGGAATATGCCGCTGATCGAAGAGTTGGAGGGACGCGAGGAAAAACGCTTGGAAACGCTCGTGATCGCCATCGACACCTCGGCTTCGACCCGGAAACGGCAGGTGCAGCGATTTTTGACAGAGACAGTCGGAATATTACGACAAAAATCGTATTTTTTTGAACAGGTTCGGATCCATATTATCGAATGCGATGAGCGGGTACAAAAGGATGTAGAGATTCGCCGCGTGGAACAGATTGAGGAATATGAGAGCCAGTTTGAGGCGGTCGGAGGCTATGGGACGGATTATCGTCCGGTCTTTTCCTATGTGGAGGATCTGCGGAAGGAGGGGCGGCTGCGCAGCTTGAAGGGGCTGTTGTATTTCACCGATGGCTATGGGATTTATCCCGAAAGGGCGACGGATTTTGACACCGCCTTCGTCTTTGCGAATGGCGAGGATTTCGACGACACAAAGGTCCCGGACTGGGCGATAAAGGTATATGTATGAATATCAAAGAAGCAAAAACAGAAATAAAATATGCGGTGGGCGCCTACCTTGAAAAAGAGGAAACGGGAGAGTATCTGCTTCCGGAGCGGTTTTGTCGACCGCTGCTGTTGATCGGACCGCCGGGGATTGGAAAGACAGCGATCATGGCGCAGATTGCCGAGGAACTGTCGATCAATTTGGTGTCCTATACGATCACGCACCATACGAGGCAGAGCGCGATCGGGCTTCCGGTGGTCGAGCATCGGACATTTGCGGGCGAAGAATTTGTGATTACCGAGTACACGATGAGTGAGATTATCGCGGCGGTGTATGCGAAGATCGAGGAGAGCGGGAATCCGGAGGGAATCTTGTTTTTGGATGAGATCAACTGTGTGTCCGAGACCCTGCTTCCGACGATGCTGCAGTTTTTGCAGTACAAGACCTTTGGCACCCACAAGGTACCAAGGGGCTTTGTGATCGCCTGCGCTGGGAATCCGCCGCAGTACAACCGCAGTGCGAGGGAGTTTGATATTGTGACGCTCGACCGGGTCCGGCGGATCGACATAGAGGTGGATGCGGAGGTATTTCTTTCATATGCCGCTGCAGCGCGGATGCATGGAGCGGTTCAGTCGTTTCTGGATATCAAGCGGGATTTTTTATACCGGGTGCGTACGGATATTGAAGAGAGGCGTTTCGTGACGGCGAGAAGCTGGGAGGATCTGTCGGTAATGCTGCTTTCCTACGAACGAAACGGCTTTCCGATCTCCATTGACCTGATTGGCGAATATCTGGAGGATGCGGAAATTGCCAAGGACTTTTTTGCCTATCTCGGTCTGTATGAAAAATACCGCTCTCAGTTCTCCATTTCAGATATTCTTTCGGGGAAATTGGCGGAGGCCGGAGCGGAAGTCTCCCAGGCTCCTTTTGACGAACGTTTGTCCTTGCTGCATCTGCTGTTGGACGCCTTGGGACAGAGGTTTTTAGATTATGACAAGGCGCTGAAAAAGCAGACGGAATGGATGCAAGCCATACGCAGCGGGGAGGGCGACACGGAGGATGAGCGGAAAGCCTTTGAAGAAGCGGAGGATTTGCGGCAGCAGGAAATAGACGAGACGGATGCGGCGCTTTCGAGGACGCTGAATTTTTTGGATCGTACCTTTGGCGAAGGACAGGAGCTCGTGCTGTTTCTGACTGGGCTGGGGCGGGATCCTCTGGCGAAGCAATTTATAGCGGACTGCGGCAATGAAGCCTATGGAAAATATGCACATTTGCTGCTCTTGGATCAGGAAAAAGAGGCGTTGAAGAGAGAAGTCCTCAAAATAAGTGTTTGACGAAAATGAAATTTGTGTTATAATATGTTTTGCATACGCTTTTTTGATAGCGTAGAGTAAATATGGTGAGGTTGAAAGACTGCACGATACCGGAAGGAGGGAAGAAGATGGCAAGCGTTATTGTAAAAGAAAACGAGTCCTTGGACAGCGCACTGCGTCGTTTCAAAAGGAACTGTGCAAAGGCCGGTATCCAGCAGGAAATACGCAAAAGAGAACACTACGAAAAGCCGAGTGTGAAGCGCAAGAAAAAGTCTGAGGCTGCACGCAAGCGCAAGTACAATTGATGGTGTATGAATAGTATACGGTGCGACAGATCGATTGTTGCACCGTATCTTTATTTTTATCGGTACGGTTGCCATCCAAAGCGTTGTTTTGATGCGCCAATCGTACAGGTAGCTTTGTTTTCGCACACAGGGAGACATCATTACAAAAGGAAAAATATGACATTACAGGAAGAAATAAAAACACGCCGCACCTTTGCGATCATCTCGCACCCCGATGCGGGAAAAACGACACTGACGGAGAAGTTTCTGCTCTATGGAGGGCAGATCAATTTGGCGGGTTCTGTGAAGGGAAAGGCGACGGCGAGACACGCTGTATCCGATTGGATGGAAATTGAAAAAGAGAGAGGAATTTCGGTTACCTCTTCGGTGCTCCAATTCGAATACGGCGGGTTTTGTATCAATATTTTGGACACG
>JAFUXY010000423.1 GCA_017477005.1 Lachnospiraceae bacterium
AGACGATCCGGCGTTCGGTGGAGAAAATGGAGGAGGAGCTGCCGGAGGTGCGGAATTTTGTGCAGGAATTTCTGTCGCCATATGGCAGCACATTGGATGAATTGCTTTGAGGGAAGGGCGGAGATTTCCCTAACCTATTGCACTATAAAAAGTATAAAAACTATAAAAGATTTGAGAAAACATAAAAAGTATAAAACGTATAAATACCTAATGGTGATTGTATTATGAGGCGAGGGTATGCAGAATCCATTTACAACAACGTATAGCAGGCTTCCAAAGTACACATATATTTCTACGCCGCAGACTGCTGAGATAATAGAAAATTTTAGCTATCCAATTCCCTCGGAGGCTGTGTACAAAGTTACCGGGCTCAGAGGTTCTGGGAAAACCGTCATCCTCTCGAGGATTATAGATGAAATAAGCAAAGATGAGGGATGGTTGGTATATAGTCTCAATCCCGCGAGAGATATGCTCCGGCAGATGGCTGCTCTATTGTATGGAGAGCGCATGTTCAAGAAGGAAGTGGATAGCAGGAGCTTCGGGGTGAATGCATCTATCCTTGGAACAGGCGGTGGCATCAGCTACTCTTCATCTATCGGTGACAAATATTTTGATTACGGAGCAGAGTTAAAGAAAATGCTCAAGGTGGTTCGAGATGCAAATAAAAAGGTACTTCTTTGTGTCGATGAGGTATCAAAAACCAAAGAAATGGTTATGTTCTCTCTGGAATTTGGGGACTGGCTGATTGAGGGATATCCGGTTTATTTGGTTTGTACAGGTCTTTATGAAAATGTTTTGGAACTCGGCAATACGAAAAATTTGACCTTCTTCCGGCGAGGTACTACGATCCGCACGGCTCCTTTGAATTTTGTCCGAATGGCAGAAATGTATAAAAACCGGCTCTCTGTTCAGCCGGAGATTGCCCAGGAAATGTCGCATATCACCAAGGGGTATGCATATGCTTTTCAAGAGTTGGGAGTAATGTATTTCAAAAAGGCTTCAGATGAGCGGCTCACAGACATTATCCCTATGCTCAAGGAAAACCTGTTTTCGTATTCTTATGAAAAAATATGGGAGGAACTGTCTCAGGGCGATCGTCAAATGGTTCATCTTCTGACGGAGAAGGAGGAGTATACCCGCAGAGAAGTGATGGAAGCGATGGGAGACAGGGCAGGAAACTATTCTGTTTATAGGGATCGTTTGTTGAAGAAGGGATTGCTGTCTGCACGGCAAGGAAGTATCTCTCTCTATCCTCCCTTTTTTGGAGAATATGTTCGGGAGTATTACCCACAGGCAAAGGAGGCAGAGGGGACGTGGGGGTAATGTATGGTCATGGTATGTATTCTGGCATTGACTTTGTTGCGGATTTCCTTGCGGTAGTTTACAGTTCCTAAATTTTGTGGTATAGTACAAGCTATGCCACAAGATATGGAACTTATGTGGCTGGAAATTTGGTTTAGCATTTGGGGCAACTGCCGATCGGCATAGGTGAAGGCATGTCAAGATATTCCGGCATTCTGGCGATGGGGAAGAAGAACTATCCCAGTTTGGTATTTGATTTTACAGGACTCAACAATATAGCGGACTATTTTCAGGAATATTCTATCCCTGAAAAAGAAAAACCTATCGTATATGCATATAGTGGCAAATTCTTTTCATTTCGTTTGGAAGGCAGCGGCACGCTGATTACCGATGAAGCCATTTATTTTCATCCCTCGCACAAGGATTGGGCGAGAAGCAACCGGCTCCCTCTGTCTGAAATCTGCTCCTACATCATTTATCAGGAAAATGAACGAGATCATGTTTCTCTGATTTCCGGGGTCGGTGAGCGGCGGGTATTTGGGCGTACCGTTGCGCCGCACGATACAACGGGAGCGGAGCTGGTGGAGCTGCTGAAGGCACTGCAGTCGGCGCTTTTGACCGGCAGCAAGGAAAAAAAGGAATTTGAAAAAACACTGGGGCATGTTCTGGCACTGATCCGGGGCAGCTTTCGGGAGAATGGGCTGATCTGTGGGAAATATCGTACGCTGCTGGATCAGATTGCGCAGTATCCCGGGTTTGAGACAGAGGTAGCGTTTATCCGGGCGGAGCATTATTATCGTCTTTGCAACGAAGAGGAATACAATCGCTATGTGGCGTCTCTTGGCAAGGACGTGGACGAGAAGGTGCGAGAATCGCTCGAGAAGCCGGATATGCTGTTTTTCGAGCGCTATATCCGGCATATTGCCAACGCCTCTGCGTGGTATATGACGAAGTCGTTAATTGAACCGTACATGAATTTGAAACGCAAGGAGAGATTGACACTGCATCAATGCCTTTTGTTGTGTTTTCTTTGTATTCGACTCGAGGACGAAGATTATTTTCATGCGATCTATGATATGATTCGGATGCATCTGGAGGCGGATGATTTCTGGAATCTTTCGGGCTTTGCCGCAAGATGCGCCAATGAGAAGATGTCGGGCGTTTTCGATCGGCTGTCGGGAAGTCAAAATCTGGCGGATCAGGACTATTCGCTCCGGGATGCGTTGGGACTTTCGCCGCTGCACTATGCGCTGATCAAGAGGGACAAGGCGAAGGTGCGTTCCCTGCTTGCAGCGCACGATTGGAGCGAATATCGGCCGCCGCAGGTGCGGGACGCAAAGGCCAGGGCGGTGTATGATTTCGTGTTTGCAGCTGCCTGCCTGTTCGACGATGTGAAGTTGGTTTCAGAGATCATCCTGCATACGGAGGCGAAGGCAAAGCCTCTGGCCA
>JAFUXY010000424.1 GCA_017477005.1 Lachnospiraceae bacterium
GGAATCTGGAGATGGCAGGAGTGATCTTCTTATGAAAACCGGAGATGTTTTTGCGAAGGCCTTTGTCATAGAGCTGAAAGCAGTGAAACAGCAGGGGAAGAAGCCCGTCACCATGGAGATGATGGATGCGGCGGCCGAGGAAGCGATCAAGCAGATTGATGAGCGAAGCTACGTGGACGCGCTCTTAGAAGAAGGCTACGGAAATATCGGGCGATACGGGATCTCCTTTTTCAAAAAGAGATGCAGGGTACACTATGCGGACAGGTATTGACCTATGCCGCTCATCATCATACGTCACTGATCCCCATGATCGGATGCCGCAGTTTTTTGAGCTGCGCCCGGACTCCTTCTGGGGTCAAGGGCTTGAGCATGAAGCCGCTGGCATTGGTGTCCCATGCGTCTAATGCATAGTCAGAATAGGCGGTCAGATAGACCACATTGGTGTGGGGATTGATCTCAAGCAGCGTGCGGCAGAGGTCGAGGCCGCTGGCCGTACCAAGCTCAATATCCAGCATGGCCAGTGCCACCCGGTTGGCTTTTGCGTATTCGATCGCCTCCTTTGGCCGAATAAAGCCCGTGATAGAAGCATCCGGCAGAACCTCTTCCATGACGGCCATGTTGTCGGTGAGAATGACCTTGCTGTCGTCCACTATGATGATGTTGGGCGGATCCTCGCTCTCATCCGCAGCAAGCAGCAACGTACGAGCGTCCACCTCCAGCGCTTTGGAGAGGCGGGAGATCATGGCGGCATCCGGCCAACGGCTGCCGTTTTCCCACCGGGCGATAGTGGAATGGTCGACAAAAATCTGATCCCCGAGCTGGGTCTGGGAAAGACCCTTTTTCAATCGGAGTTTTTTCAGCGTTTCCGCAAATAAAGTATTCATAATTTATCAATGATATACCACCTTCCCATTAAAAAGCAAGAGAACGGAAGAAATTTGAATGTGACAGATTGTCACATTTTTTTTGCGTGTCATATGGGATAATTTCGTAATATGTGACATTCTGGAAACCCCTCTTGTGCAACGGATAAAAGAAACATAAAATACTGCACGGATATCGTGAAGCGACATAGTCATAGGAAAAAAGCGGGATATGCTGCAAATTAAGAGGAAGAGAGGGAAAATGAAATCAAAAATCATGCGGACAAGTATAGTCCTGTATCTGGTGTTGATCGTGCTGACCGGTCTTTTCGCCGTGCTGTCCTTCCAGCTTTTTGCGAAGGATCTGAGCGGGAGGCTGCAGCCGCAGATCGTCCGTGCGATGGTCCAGGTGTCGAAGATCCTTCCCCAGCTCGAGGAGAACGAGCAGGCCATTCGGGATATCAACGACAATCTGGAGAACAGGCGCCAGCGCGTTTACAATGCCGAAGAAGAGCTGGAGGGGCAGACGGACGCGGAAATCGGCAAACAAGAAAACGTGGAGACGGTGATTGACCGCACGCTGTCCTGGATGAACCGCGTGACCCAGCTTCGGGTCGGACAAGGAGGGCATGTGATCGTGGTATCCCAGGAGAATTACACCATCCTTGCCCATCCGGAGGAGAAATTTGTCGGCCAGGAGCTCTGGCTGGCGGGCGAACAAAAAGTGGATTTCGCAGCGATTCCCAATATGGATGAGTTGGGAGGCCGACTGAGCAGGGGGGATATTCCCAGGAATTTTTATGTGTTGTTTCCGGCGTCGGCATTTCCCAGGAATGTCGAGCAGTTGTTCGATGTGCTGGACGCAGGGATTGTTGGCTCGGTATTTGCCTACAAGGATACTTATATCATATGCGGTGTGACGCTGGGGGAAGCGATTTTCTATGTGATTCTTCACAGCATCCTCTCCACCCTGTTTTTCTTCGTAATCGCATGGGTGCTTGTGCGTTATATTGGTTTTGCCCTTTTGTGGCACAAGGATGGAAAGGCGGTGTTCCGCAGGAAGCTGGCTTCCTACAGCGCCTTGGGAACGGTGATATTGCTCTTTTCCTCATGGTATTACCAGACCATAATGGACGTGACCGGCGGCTTGGCCACTATGAATGGGCATGCCAAGGTAGCGGTGGAGACCCTGAATACCTACCAGACGTATCGAAAGGAACTGTCGGAGTGGCTGGATCAGCAATATCTTGAGCAATGCCGGTTGGCGGCGGAGCTGGTCAAGACCAAGGGAGCAGACACGCTCACTCGGCAGGATCTGGCTGCGTATGCGAAAGACCTCAAGGTGGAATATATCTATGTATTTGATAAAAATGGGAAGGTCGTGGTCACCAACTCCCCCTACGATCATTTTGAATTGAGCAAAGACAAAGAGGATCCTTCCTA
>JAFUXY010000425.1 GCA_017477005.1 Lachnospiraceae bacterium
GTCAATCTGATGGGGCAGGTGCAGACCGAAATCCTCGCTTCGATGATCCACGACCGCTTTGGCTATGTGGTGGAGTTTGGACCGGGGAGAATTTCTTACCGGGAGACGATCGCGGATACGGTTTTGGGAGTCGGCCATTTCGAACCGCTGCGGCATTATGCGGAGGTACAGCTTCGTCTGGAGGCCGGTGAGCGGGGGAGCGGGCTGGTGTTTGAGTCCGATTGCCCGGAGGATCTATTAGCGAAGAACTGGCAGCGATTGATCCTCACGCATTTGGCGGAGAGGCAGCACCGGGGCGTGCTGACCGGCTCACCGATTACCGATATGAAAATCTCAATCGTGTCGGGGCGGGCGCATCCCAAGCATACCATGGGCGGCGATTTCCGTCAGGCGACCTATCGGGCCATCCGCCAGGGGTTGAAGAAGGCCGAGAGCGTGCTGCTGGAGCCGTATTACCGTTTTTTGTTGGAAATCCCTTCTTCCCTTATCGGCCGCGCAATGACGGATATCGATGCAATGTCCGGCAAATGCGAAGCGCCGGTGCTGGAGGGAGAGAATGCCCTGTTGTCCGGCGTGGCGCCTGTCTCGACGATGCACAGCTACGCCTCCGAAGTGGCGGCCTATACCGCAGGCGAGGGGCGGCTTTCGCTCTCTGTGGCCGGTTATTTTCCTTGCCATGACGCAGAAGAGGTAATCCTAGCGAGGGGCTATGACAGCGAGGCGGATCTGGCCAATCCTACCGGGTCGGTGTTTTGCGCGCATGGAGCCGGATTTTTGGTTCCCTGGGATCAGGTGGAGGATTATATGCATATGGAGGCGGCCTTTGCCGAGGGCGAAGAGACCGATTTTTCAATGCCGGTGGCGATACCGAAGGGCGCGAAGGCCAGCCGTTATAGAGGAACCTACGAGGAGGATGCCGAGCTTTCCGCTATTTTTGAAAGAGAGTTTGGGAGCAAAGGCGCAAAAAAGCGACCAGAGGCCAGGCGGATCGAGGCGCCGCCTCCGTCGGATGATGCGCGTCCTTCCCGGGGAAGGCGGCGAAAAAAGTCCGGAAAGAAATATCTGTTGGTGGATGGCTACAATGTGATCCATGCCTGGCAGGAGCTGAAGGAGCTGGCGGATCTGGAACTTTCGGCGGCGAGGGATCGGCTGGCGGACATCCTGTGCAATTACCAGGGCTATACCGGGATGGAAACCATTCTGGTGTTTGACGCATACAAGGTGAAGGGCGGACAGGGCAGCGTCAACCGCTACAACAATATCTATATTATCTATACAAAGGAAGCTGAGACGGCCGATGCCTACATCGAAAAGGCGACGCACGAAATTGCTCAGGATCATGACGTGACGGTGGTATCGTCGGATGGACTGGTGCAGCTCATTGTGTTGGGGGCAGGGGCTGTGCGTATGTCTTCCGCCGAACTGTGGGAAGAGATCGGGCGGATCGACGAGGATATAAAGGAACGCAGAAAATGGGAGACGCCGATCGGAGGACTCCAGACGGTGCTGTAGGAAAAGAGGAAGGCATCGACCGGAGGACTCCAGACGGTGCTGTAGGGAAAACGGAATAATGGCAGGAGGAAACAGCTATGGTGAAGGATATGCGGATTTTGATGGGGAAAAATGCTGCCGGAAAGGAGGCCGTGCTTTATCCGGGGATGGCCAACCGACATGGGCTGATCTGCGGCGCGACGGGCAGCGGCAAAACCGTTTCATTAAAAGTAATGGCAGAGGGGTTTTCGTCGATGGGCGTGCCGGTGTTTTTGTCCGATGTGAAGGGGGATCTCTCCGGGATTGCCGTGGAAGGACAGCCGAGCGAAGCGGTATCCGAACGGCTGAACCATTTAGGAATTGAGGATTTTTCGTTTGAGGGCTTCCCGGTCTGCTTTTGGGATATCTTTGGAAAAACCGGGATCCCGCTTCGGACAACGATTTCAGAGATGGGGCCTCTGCTGCTGTCGAGGATACTGGGGCTGACGGACGTACAGGCTCAGATTTTGGCAGTCGTGTTCAAGATTGCGGACGATGAGGGACTGCTATTGATCGATACCAAGGATCTCAAGTCCATGCTTGCCTATGTTTCGGAGAGGAACAAGGAGTATGAGCCTGTCTATGGCAAGATGTCTCCGCAGTCCTTGTCGGCGATCATCCGCGCGGTTGTGTCGATTGAAGCCGAGGGCGGCGATATTTTCTTCGGGGAACCGGCGTTGTCGGTGGAGGACTGGCTGTCTGTGGATGAAAAAGGCCGGGGACGGATGCATATTTTGGATGCGTCGAGTTTGATCGGTTCGCCAAGGCTCTACGCCACGTTTTTGCTTTGGATGCTGTCGGAGCTGTTCGAGCTCTTGCCAGAGGTTGGCGATCTTGAAAAGCCGAAGCTGGTGTTTTTCTTTGACGAGGCGCATCTGCTGTTTTCGGGCGCGCCAAAGGCGCTGCTTGAGAAGATCGAGCAGGTCGTGAAGCTGGTTCGTTCGAAGGGGGTAGGGATCTATTTCTGCACGCAGAATCCGGCGGATATTCCCGGCGGCATATTGTCGCAGTTGGGGAACAAGATCCAGCATGCCCTCCACGCCTATTCTCCAGCGGAGCAAAAGGGTGTCCGGGCGGCGGCGATGGCCTATCCGGTCAATCCGGAGTTTGACACGAAAGACGCCATTCTGTCTCTGGGGACCGGGGAGGCGGTGGTCTCGTTTTTGGATGAGCAGGGGATTCCCACAAAGGCACTCAAAGTACAGATATTGCCGCCCCAATCGTCCTTTGCGCCGGTGGAGGCAGTGCTGCGGCAAAGGCTGGTGGTCATAGATCCCTTGTATGAGAAATATGAAACGCCGGTTGATCCGGATTCCGCCTTTGAATTTCTGATGCGCAGAGGCATGGAAATCGAAGAGGCCAAACGCCAGGCCGAGGAGGAAAAGCGGCTGGCAAAGGAGCGGGAGGCGCAAGCGAAACAGGAAGCGAAGGAGGCCGAAAAGCGGGCAAAGCAAGAGGCCAGGGAAGCCGAGCAGCGGGCAAGGCAGGAGGCCAAGGAGGCCGAACGCGCCGAAAAAGCTAAACAGAAAGAATACGAGAATCGCTACAGGGTGCAGAAGCAGGCGATCAAATCCGTTGGAAATACGGTTGCCGGGACAGTGGGCCGACAGGTAGGAAAGGAATTGACAAAGAATTCCGGTTCGTTTGGAAAACAGCTTGCCGGAAATGTAGGCGCCAGCGTGGGAAGAGGCTTGCTGTCGACGCTGTTGCGGTTTTAGAGAATCGTGGATTTAGGAAACTCTCAGAGATATGCAGGAGGGTATTATGAAAAGAAAGAGGATGGGTCTTTTTCTCTGCCTTGTATTGGTGGCGAGTACACTTTTTGGTTGTGGGGAAGCATTTCCACATCATTTCGCCGATCGAAAGGAAGCGGTGGAGTGCTTTTTGTCCAATACGGATTATTTTGACGGGTTTTCTGAATGTGAGCTCCAGTACAAGATGCAGGACAAGGAGGCCACCATGGAAAAATACCTGAAGTTCGGTGAGGAGCAAATGGGGGAGTTCACGGACAATCAAAAGACGTTGATCGAAGAACTTCTCAAAGAATTGGAAGAGGATATAAAAAAAGAAGGCTATACACTTCCTGAATTGGAGGAAATGGTTTTCATCAATTCGACGCAGGTAGAAGAGGGCGGCAGCGCCGCCTATACCCACGGCACGCAAATTTATTTCGATGGATCGTATTTGGAGGAATGTTTATCTTCTGAAGAGGAAGAAACACGACTTGAGGGAAAGTGTTTGATGTGGCATGAGATCTTCCACTGTTTGACGAGGAGCAATCCGAAATTCAGGGAAGATATGTATCGGATCATAGACTTCACAGTGGTACCGGAGGATTTTGAAATACCGCCCTCGGTTCAGGAAAAATTTATCTCAAATCCCGATGTAGGACACCACAATTCCTACGCCACGTTTGCTATTCAAGGGGAGAAAAAGGATTGCTTCTGCGCTATTATCGCGAAACAGCCATTTGAAAAAGAGGGGGATACGTTTTTCAGTTGTGTGGCTACCGCGCTCGTGCCTACTGATGGGAGCGATGTGTATTATCTGCCGGAGGATGCCGATAATTTTTGGCAAATTTTCGGCAAAAACACGGGGTATGTGCTGGATCCCGAGGAATGCATGGCGGACAATTTCATGTACGCTATGACCTATGGCTTGCCCGGGAAGGAGTATGAAAATCCGGAGATTATCGAAGCGATTTTGGAGTATGTTAAGGAAACGCTTTAATCAGCGTATTCTTAAATAAGGGATATCGTAGCTATAGTAAACGAATTTGAATAGGAGAAAACTATGAGCATGAAAAAATATATCGCGAAGCTGCTTTTGGCGGTGATGATCCTGACGATGCTGCCATTGGGCGAGACGAAGGTGTCCGCCAAGGAGATGAGCGCGCAGGCCGTGCTGAATTCTATGACGACCGAGGAGAAGGTGGCGCAGATGCTGATGGTGGCGCTGCCGACAGGAGCGGATGGCGCGGTGGGAGCGACGGAGCTTTCCGAGGATGCGAGAAATATGTTTTTGAGCTACGGTCTGGCAGGCGTGATCCTTTATCGGGACAATCTGACGGCGACAGGGCAGAGCGTAGGGCTGATCAACGATATTCAAAAGGCAAACGACTCTATCGAAAATCGCCCGGCGCTGTTTGTCGCGACAGACCATGAGGGAGGTCTGGTCTGGAGGCTTCCTTCGGGTATCAAATTCTCCGGAAATATGGCAATTGCTGCGACAGGAGATACGTTGAACGCGACCAAGGCCGGGCAGGTGATGGGGGCGGAGCTGGCCAAGACCGGTTTCAATGTGGATTTTGCGCCGGTGACAGATGTGAATTCCAACCCGTCGAATCCGGTGATCGGCACGCGCGCGTTTTCGGACGACCCTGCGACCGTGGCCAGTTATTCGGTGGCGATGATGAAGGGGCTCTCCAGCGGAGAAGGAGGCCCGGGCGGTGTATTGACATCTCTCAAGCATTTTCCAGGACATGGCGACACGACGCTGGACAATCAAACGGGCTTTGTGGTCGTGGGAAAGTCTTATGACGAGCTTCGGCAGAATGAATTGGTTCCGTTCCAGGCCTGTATTGACGCGGGCTGCGATATGATCATGGCGGGGCATATCTGCCTTCCGGCCATAGAGACATCCTCGTACGTTTCCATCAAGGACGGCAATCCTGTGTCCGTTCCGGCCAGCCTGTCTCAGACCGTGCTGACCGGGATTCTGCGGACGGATATGCATTTTAATGGCGTCATCATCACGGATGCTCTGAGCATGGGCGCTGTGGCCGAGAACTTTTCTGCGCAGGACGCGGCCAGGCTCGCCATCAATGCCGGCGCCGATATTTTGCTGCAGCCGGTCACAGGGGGACTTGGCGCGTTGAGTGATTACATTTCAGGAGTCGTTTCTCAAGTGGAGAGCGGGCAGATTGACGTGGGCAAGGTAGACGCGGCAGTGCTCCGGATTCTGAAACTAAAAGAAAAAAGAGGGCTGTTGGACGGATACGCGGATTCGGGAATCAAGGAACGTACTGAAAACGCGGCGGAGTTCATCGGTTCGAAGGCGCACAAGGACGCGGAATGGCAGCTTGCTAAAAAATCCA
>JAFUXY010000426.1 GCA_017477005.1 Lachnospiraceae bacterium
ATCACTTGCCCCATAGCAAAATGTCACACCCGATGAACCGTATTCTTCCGAAAACGTCTTCACGTCGCTCTGTGAAGCGTCGGACATTTCGGCAGCGATAATATCCACAGCATCCGTGTCTATCGTATATTTTCGCAAATTTTTCAGCACAGACCTACAATTCAAACAAGTCGTTTTGAAGAAAACAAGCACCAACGGCTTCCCGTCAGCCTGCGGATTCACCAAAGCGCCATCCACTGAATAAAGGGACGAGGCATTCGTTGCATCCGCTCCCTCGCTCTGCTCATCTTCGATTGCGACATCCTCAACCGATGCTTCTGTTTCCGATGTTTCGTCCAAATCCACTATCTCAGACGCAGGTTCCGAATCATCTTCCGTCACATCGAGAACGTCTTGTTGTTCACCTAACTCTGTTGCATCGCCTGAATCTGTATCCCCCTTGCCTTCGGAGTCATTTGTCAGATTCGTTTCTTCCCTATCCGATTGGCCAGCGGCCTCATTTGTCGTGTCCGTTTCTCCATTTCCCGACCGACTGACGGCCTCATTTGTCGTGTCCGTTTCTCCGTTGCCCGACCGACCAACGGCCTCATCCGCCCCATTCTCTTCCGAACGTATCTCGTCCCCTTGGTCTGCGTCCGAATTTTGAACACTGTCGTAGCTTTGTATATCCTGTGCATCCTCTTCGTCACGCAGATCCTCTGCTTTTTTGTCAGATTCTGTGCTTGTATCTAAATCCTCTGTTTTTCCGCCTGCATAGATATCCGAATCGTCTGCTGCATGATCTGCGTCCGATTGGATATCCGCTTCATCACCGGAAAATTCCTCTGCAATCGTTGTCTGTTTAACCGCCTGTGCAAGCCCTGCATCATTCACGATCAAAGAGCAGTTCAGCAATCCTGCCACCAACAGAGCGATCCATTTTTTCTTTTGATTCTTCTTCATTTTTGCCCTCATATTACGAAAATACTAAGGAGCTGTTCCTAATTCGATGATACCATCCTCTTTCCATGATACCACAATACCGTCGGATCCATTTCCCCGAGATTTCGCACTCCGGTATATCCCATGAGTACCGCCAACTCCTCGTTCATCTTTTGCACTTTTTCTTCCACCCCGGAAGACCCCTTCTTCAATAATCCCGGCAGAATGCCCCGTCCGACAGAGACTGCATCCGCTCCCAATGCCAAGGCCTTGTATGCGTCGTATCCAGTGTTTATTCCACAGTCTACAAACAGCTTCATCCCGCTTCCCGCCAATGCCTTTTTGATCTCCGGCAAAGCCATCAAAGGAGGAATCGCAAACGGCATCCGTCCATGGTGGTGGCTGATCACGATGCCCTTTACACCGGCCTCTCTGCATTTGATCGCATCCGAGATCGACAAAACCCCTTTCGCAATAAACGGCAATGGAGTACTATCTACCAATTTCCTCAAACCATCCACCGAAATTGTCCCCATCAAAATACCATCGACCACATCGTATTTCCCATTGTCTCCAATGACATGGTCAATATCCATACCTACCGCCAGCGCGCCGGTCTCCTCTGCTACCGCGATCTGTTCCTGTACGATCGAATGATCCGCGAACGGCTTTATAATTCGAATCGTCCTCGCGCCTACGTCGGCGATTTTCCGATATTCCTCATCCGGCTCCATACCCACCCAATTCACCAGCGACATATTTTTCGCCGCCTGCGCGTACTCAACCATCGGAGTCCTGCCATTCTCTCCCACCTTATCCAGATGCGAAAAGGCTGGCATCATAATAGCGGAGGAAAAAGACTCTCCAAAGAGCGTCAAGCCTATATCCGCTTCTCCGGCATCGATAATTCGCTCCTCCACCAATATTTCATCCAAATACTTGCGCGTATGCAAATTCGCATTCTCTGGATTGATTTCCGGCTCCGGAATCAACCCCTTCGGTCCCGGCCACGGCCCCGTCAATGTCATTTCCTGCTTTTCCATAACCCCCTCCTTTTTCTCCGGCTCCTATCGGATTCTCCCATCAACCAATGTTCCTTTATTCTAACAAACTACTATACTTTATGCAACAATCTCCTGCCTCAAAAAAAGCGAGACGGATCGCTCCGCCTCGCTTCTAGGATGTTCTCTCTTTCAACTCACTACTGGTATACTGTACTTCACACTTGATACCGTAGCTTGGTTTTTCTTTAAGCGAAAAGACTTATCTACTAATTTTCACCTTCTTTGCCCCGCTCCAAGAGGAATAGTATTTTTTGCCTCCGACAGTCTTGTATGTACGTATCCGCACATAGTATGTCTTTCCTTTCGACAGACTTCCTATTGTTTTGGAAACTGTCGAAGCCCTTGACACAGTAGCCTTTTTGTTCCCACTCTTGAACGAACTCGACGTGGAATACTGTATCTCATAGCCGGATACCGTACTGTTTTTCTTCCATTTCACAATCATCTTTCTTGTTGCGCCGTTTCTCAAAGAAGAAAGCGAAGTTCCGCTTGGAATCACCGTGATCGAAATAGTTTTGGATGCAGACAAATAATTGCCTGTCGCTGCTGCCTTTATCACAACGTTGACTTTTCCAACGGATTTAGCCGTCAACTTTCCATTGCTGCTGACAGATACCACAGCGGACTTTGAAGACGTATAAGACAGCGACCCTTTATTTCCACTGACCTTGATTTGCCCGGATTTTCCTTTTACCAATGAAGAAGGATAGGAAACTTTCAGGGACTGTGACAACTTCGCTGTCATGATCTTAAACCGATACGGTACAGTAGAATGATAATAATCATTAATTCGAATGTAATAGGTTCCCTTTCCTAACGTCAATGCCGGACTCGTCAAAGTCTTTTTTTCATTTCCGATATAGCGAAATGTTGATAAGGCATTGTTGAGATCTCCTGAGCTAAAAATATGCAAAATCCAATGAGTAGAAACGCTATTCACAAAATCATGTGCAAATTGAACCTGGATTTTCGTTGTTGAGTTTAATGAAATCTTATAATAATCTAAATCATCACCTTCTCGTAAATTTCCATAGTACAATGCATTCAAACCAATTACATTCGATATTGCTGCTGAATCATTCAACTCCTTTTCCCAAGCCCCCGATTTTGTATAATTCACTTTGAATTGATAGCCTCCCGTTGAATGATAATATTTCTCCATCTTTATATAATACGTTCCTGCCGGAAGCCCAGTCCCATCGTATGTGACTGTTTTGAGTTCATTGCCCTGATAATATCTCTTCACAAGACACTTATTTACATCATCTTGACTATATAGCTCCAATATCCAATGATTAGAACTGCTATCAACAAAATCATGTGAAAAACTAAAACTAATGTATCCGGGTGATGTCAACTTGAATCTATAATAGTCCAAATCAGCACCACTCATAATATTTCCCTTATAATATGTATTCAAATCTATATCTGTCGCTGAAACATAAGTATCATTATCCTCCTTTTCATAGTTTGGGGATTGATTATAAGTCACCTTGAACTGATATTGTGCGTCAGAATAATAATAATGCTCTATCACCAAATAATAGGTACCTGCCCGCAATCCCGTTCCATCACTTGTCAACTCGTTCAATTCATTTCCCTGATAATACCGATCCAATAATGAATTATTCAAATCGTTACTGCTGAATAATCTAAGTTTCCAAAAATTGGAACCACTGTCAACATACTCATGTTTGAAGGTGAAACCAACATAGCCCGGAGAACTGATCTCAAATTTATAAACATTTGAATTATTCGAATTAAGCAAACTATCTGAGATGAGAGTATTCACTTTAATGGAGTATGCATTCGCAAAATCATTGTATCCAGCAATATTCAATGTATCTGCTGCATCATCACTTGCCTCTTCTTGCGACTCATCCACCTCTTCGGATTCACTAGATTCAACTTCAGTTTGCTCAGATAGATCCTGTTCTCCCACCGGCATCTCGTCGGAGATAATCGTTTCCTCCTGTTCAGCCGATTCCTCCTGTGTTGCTTCTTCAGAATCTATCGTATTGCTTCCTTCGTCCGTATCAGCTGATTCCGAATCCTCTTCTGTTTCGTCTACCTCAGAATCCTCCTCTTGTTCTGCAAGATTCTCGTTCGCTTCATTGCCTTCATCGTCCGTCTCAAATTCGTCGTCTGCGACATCCAAATCTTCCTGAGCCATGTCTACGTCTGTTTCTCCCTCATCCGCAATCTCCGTTTCCTGCACGGCAACAGCGGATTCTTCCGCCGCATACAAAACAGAAGTATCCATCATCCCCAAAATCAAAAACAAAACGATAGATAACGCCGACAATCTCCTTCTAACTTTTTTCACCAATGCTATCCTCCCTTCTTTTGTACTCTTTGTACATTTTATTTTTACGGTTATTCCATTATATTATAGTATATTCACAAGCAATAATCAAGATTGAATCAAATACCCTATTTCCACCTTTTCCTATCATCCACAAAAACAGGAAGAGCGAAACAGTCCCCGCTGTTCCGCTCTGATACATGAAATCTTGAAAGATTGCTTGTTATTTTGCTTTTCCGCTCTTCACATTGCTTGCTGCGGAACGAATAGAAGTGCCGCTCCCGTACGCATACACACGCACATAATAGGTGCCTTTCTTCAGATTCTTGATCGTATATTTCTGTGTCGATCCACCCTTTACGGTCTTGGTTGTTTTGCCGGATTTGAATTTCTTGTCTTTGGCATACTCCACAATATAACCGCTGCAAGTCGTCTTCTTCCACGATACCGTCAAACTCTTTGATCCGGATGCAACTTTCGAAAGTGTAGGCTTCGCTGGTTTTGAAACGGTAATATCACAGTATACGGTGTTGGATTTCTGATAATTACCGGATGCCTTCGCATAAACAGAGATCTTGGCTTTTCCATTTTTCTTTGCCGTGATCACGCCCGTATTGGCATTGACCGTCGCCACAGCCGTATTGGACGATGTGTATACAAGAGCTCCTTTGATTGTACCGCCTTTCGTCACTGTAGTCTTGCTCGTCTGTCCCGACACAATCGTTTTGGACTTCGGAGTAATCTTGGTCAGTTTTTGGGCAATTTTATCTTGTTCAATTTTGAAAGAAGAAGTGACAGATCCTTTGTAGCTCCCCTTTCCTGTCGCTGTAATCTTCGCAGTACCAACAGCTGTATTCCCTGAATAGGAGAATGTATAATCCTTGTTCACCCTAAGTTTTCTGCCATTCAGCAAAACATTGGGAGTAGGCGTAATGGCTTTTCCCGTATACTTTTGCGTGGAAATAGGGGATATAACCGCATTTTTGATGTTGATCTGGACATTTCCTCCAGATGATGACTTTCCGGTCAAAAATCCAGGATTTCCTTCCACATCGATATGAGCATAGCCAATATCATCCGTTGAATATGTGGATGCATTGTATTTCGTGCCATTTCCACCCACCAAAGAAGTACATCCTTCAAAAATACGACCATCATCCGACGACGCATTCAGTACCCACTTGTCCGAAACATAAATGGTCTTTAATTTCTCGCACCCAATAAACATATGCGCTATGCTTGACCGGGAAGGATCAAAGCTCGTCAGATCCAAAGTAGTGAGGGACGAGCAGCCATTGAACATGGCAAACATTCCAAATTCGCCGCCCACATTTGAAGTGTCAAAATGTGTAAGATCCAAACTTTCTAAAGCCGTGCACCCATAAAACATAGTAGATATGTCTTTCGCCTTTGACGTATCAAAATTCTTGACATCAATACTCTTCAGCGAAGAGCATCCGCTGAACATAGAACCCAAATCTGTCACATTGGATGTATTAAAACCTGATACATCAAGCGATGTGAGCTTAGAACAATCATTAAACATCGTCATCATATTTGTCACTTTGGATGTGTTAAAGGAGGATACATCAAGCGAAGGAAGCGAAGAACATCCCCAAAACATCCCATCCATTTCCGTCGCAGAGCTTGTATCCCATTTCGAAACATCCAAGCTGGATAATTTCTCGCATCCGGAAAACATGCTTGACATATCCTTCACCTTCTGTGTCTTGAAACCGGACAAATCCAGACTGGACAACGAAGAACAGTCCCGAAACATATGGCTCATATCTTCTACATTGGACGTGTCAAAACTAGATAAATCGAGCGATGTCAATGAAGAACACCCAGCAAACATATTCCACATATTCGTCACTTTGGATGTATCGAAGCCAGACAGATCAATCGATGTCAATGAAGAGCAATCATCAAACATGTTGCTCATATCCGTCATTTGCGATGTCGGTACATTTTTTAGGTCAATATCCGTCAAAGAGGAACATCCCGAAAAAGTGAGAGATTCATCGAAACCTACACCATCTTCAAAACGAATGCTTTTAATGGATTCTTTACTCATAAAAGCAATGCCAAAAACAGAAGTATGATATGTTTTCCCGTCAACTATCGCTTCTGCAGGAACCACTACATCGGTATCGCTTCCCATGTATTCCCACAATTCAATCTCCATAGTATCATCATCCAAAAGGTAATCATAGTCTTTCTGCCACGTCGTATCCGCATCATTCAAAACATCCGATGCTTCCTCTGCGATCTCATCCTGTTCCGCGATCGCATCTTCAACGGCTTCCTCTTCTTCATTTTCCTCGGAAAGCTGCTCCTCTACAACGGAATCCTCCGACTCATCTGTTTCTTCAGCCACGCCCGCTGAATCCTCTGTCGAATCCGCCGTTTCAATACTCTCTGATTCCTCCGGCTCATCGACCCCTTCTTCAGACTCTGCGGCTTCCTCTGGTACATCTAAGTCGTCTGCGTCCTCTTCTGCGGCACCCTGCTCTTCCGCCACCATTTCCTCATAGTCATCGGAATCTTCCACCAGTACATCTTCAGTAAATTCGGCCGCTTTCACAGAAGAAACTCCGGGCGAAGTAAATCCCAAAGACAAGGCCATCATCATCGCTGCTACACGTTTGAATTTCATTCCATCCACTCTCCATTCTAAATTCAAAATAGTATCTACATGGTTCCTATACTTCTTATTGTATGACCAGCTTTACCTCCCTTCTTTTGTACCAATTAGACGTATCATTTTAACGGGATATCCGTTATATTATACACTATTTATATATCATAATCAACAATTTTGCTCCTATATAGATTATCTTTATTCTTCGTCTCTCACAATAAAACCAAATTTTGCAAATTTATCAAAACCAAGATCATCGAGTGAGATTTGCTTTTCTCCCATTTCATTCATATGATAGGCAAGCGTAGTATTGATTTGACAAAGAGAACATTCAATCATATAGTTTAACGCTTTCGCAACATTGTCTACACCTATACCTTGCGAAGCCAAATCATCAAAATCCAAATCACTATCTGTAATAGATACATTTGATCGGTATCCCCTATACTTCGAAATATCCTTTATTTCCACCGTTGATTCATGCCATTTATCCGGATCGTAAAATGATTCCTCTACATTCAAAGACAGACGCTTCGTCTTTCCGGTCAAAGTTGTGCTGATACTGTATTCGGCATCCTCGTCATCATCAGATGGACGTCCATAGCTCAAAAAATATAGTTTCGTCGGCGATAAACGAACAATGTATGTCAAGTATCCATTCATATCCACTGAGGAAATATAATATTTCTTCAACTTTTTGTGTTTCTTCCCATTTTCGTGTATAAATGACGCGACATCTTTGACCGCCTTCTCCGGATTCCTCTTTGCAGCTTCAACAACGGTTGCCTCACTGTTCGTCATAACGCTAGTAATAGGCGTTGTCAAGCTCAAAGCAAAAGCAACAACTACCGCCAATACATTCCAAGCTACCCTCTTCATCTCATCTTCTCCTTTCGTACTATTTGTACATATCGTCGTAACGGTATATCCGTTAAATTGTACACTATTCACATAGAATCATCAATAAATGATACTCCTCAAATACTCATCACTCAAAAGCTATCCTCTCAAAATCAATATTTTCTTCCTCTGCATACGCTTCCGCAAAAGACCCTTCTTCTCCCTCAATCACAAGAGACTGTTCTCCATACGAAAAGGCCTTTTCTTCTATCAAAGTATTACTTCCTTCCACTTTTACAGATTCCAGATGATCACACTCCCGAAATGCTTCCACATCCACTTTTTCTACAGAAGTTGGAAGATCTATGAAAGTCAACCCTGTACAGCCAAAAAAGGTACAGTTTCCGATTTCATTTAGCGAAGATGGGAATTTGATTTCCGTCAAAGACTCACACCTCCAAAACGCTCCGCTATCTAAAACTTCCAAACTCTGGGGCAAATTTATACTTTCCAGACTAACACAATCAAAAAACATATTTTCCGGAAGAGCGGTTACTCCTTCCGGAATAACAATCTCCCTTAAACTCCGATTGTTGAAGAAGACGATTTTGCCAAATTTATTCAGGCTATCTGGCAGGGATATTTCTGCTAGATTCGTACATCCCGAAAATGTACAGTCCCCAATGCTTGTAATTCCCTCTCCAATGACAACTCTCTCCACAGATATATCGTTGTACCATGGCGACTCATCATACGCATAGTCGTACAAATCGCCGGTTCCGTTGTATACGACTGTTCCATCCGTGCTTATTTGAGCTGTTGCCTCATCCCCCACCTGTATGGGGCTTCCTTCAAAAATCAATTCCGACTCATTCAATAGATCGATATCCGTGTCATTTTCTTCTATCCGATTTTCTTCAATCAAATCCTCTTCTTTCAACTTTTCTTCTTCAAGATCATTACTTTCTTCCTCAAATATCACCTCTTCATCAGTCACAACATCAAGATCATCCTCCAATGTGTCTGCCGAATCAGAATCAACGGCACCCTCCTCTTCATTTACTGTTTCATCTTCCGCATCGTCCAATCTTCCATTCTTTTCCTCGACAGTGTCATCTTCTTCAGAAGCAAACACGATATGCATCCCTGTCATACCTATCACAATCGCAACAAGCATCAACACCGTCAAACTCAGAGCCAATCCTTGTATCCTACGTTTCATCATGCTATTTCCTCCTCGTCAAGCCGGTTAAGCAACACTACTTCCATTTCAATTATCTCGCAAATAGGAAATTGAGACCCATGGTTTTCGAGAAAATCCGATTAAATCAACACTTCCTTACTCTATCAAATTTATGTTGAAACAATTGTCGCTTCCCCAGTTCCCATACTTCATAATTTGACCGTTAGGCAATATGATTTTATAATATATTTTCACCTTGCCTGTTTTGCTGGATGTCGCCCATGAAATCGGATACCAATTCACAATACTATACCCTTCAGGAGCAAATACGCGGCTTGATGTATCATATACTCCATTTGACGCATCCGCATCTATAATAGCTACTTCTATTTTGGACCCATGCGCAATCTCTCCGTCTATCGGGACCTTAATATATAAATCTCGATCCTTATCAACAGATAAATAATCCGCATTTTTTATATCACATAGCTCATAGTATTTTCCATTCGATTTGTACCCCAGAGTTCCTACGTACCATTCCCTCATTTCCAACACTTCGATTGCACAACTGGCCTTTTTCCCATTGTTTGATTTTGCGGTGATAGTGACTTTTCCTGCAGCATTGTATGAAACTATGCCATTGCTATCCACCGTTGCAATACGATTATCACTGCTGCTCCAAGTCAAGGATTTATCCGTCGCATCGCTCGGCATGACGAATACTCTGATTTTTTCTGTCGTACCCTCATACATGACGTTGTCCAAATCAGGTCGGTCAAAATATACTTCTTTTACATCTACCTCCGCTGGTTGTACCCAAACAATGCATACCGCTTCCTTCCCATTGGTTGTCATCGCCGTGATTGTCGTTGTTCCAATCGATTTGCCTGTTATCACTCCCTCACTTACGATAGCCACGCTCGCATCTCCGCTGCTCCATAGGATGGTTTTATTGGTGGCATTATCTGGCAAAACCTCTGCCGTCAATGCATACTTTTGATTGACGTTGATCGTCACCGCAGTTGTATCCAATCCAATCCCTGTTGGCTCTATCTCCAACTCTGTCACTGTCACTTCACACGTTGCCTTCTTTCCGTTGCTCGTTGTCGCCGTGATTGTCGCTTTTCCTGCTGATTCTCCGGTCACCACTCCGTCTTTCACGGTCGCCACTTTCGCATCGTCGCTATCCCATACAATAGTCCTGTCCGTTGCATCTTTTGGTAAAATTGTCGGTATCAGCGTCTCTGTTCTCCCCACTTCTAATGAGATACTTGTTTTATCCAAAGTGATTTCCTCGACATCTACTCCGCCCAGCATGGAAAAATTCGGTATACCATATCCATAATACTTGTCCCATCCTGACACGCCCAAATCACGACAATTTTCTTTAAGCGTCTGTTCCACTTGCGCCGGAGAATACGATGGATTCATCAATTTCAACATAGCCGCCAGTGCAGCAATATGTGGTGTTGCCATCGAGGTTCCATCCCAGCTATCAAAACGTCCCCCCGGTAGGCAGCTTACAATTCCTACTCCTGGCGCAACAACATCCAATGACCTTCCTGAATTTGAAAAACTCGCTCGAACATCGTTTGAATCTACTGCTCCAACACATATTACATTATCTATATGTGCAGGGCATACACTCAAACTATCGATATCACCGTAATCATTTCCCGCCGCAACAACTACCGTCACGCTTTTATTGATAGCATAATTTATATTTTCATCCACATAATTGCTGTGTCCTCCTCCCAAACTTAGATTTATGACTTTAGCACCATGATCTGCAGCATACCTAATCCCCATTCCGACCTCAGAATTATATCCATTCCCATTTGCATCAAGAACTCTCACCGGCATGATTTTCACATTTAAGCCGGGAGTACAGTCAACTACAGTGCCGGATACATGCGTCCCATGTCCATGCAAGTCTGTTGGAACAGAATCATTGTCCACAAAATCATGGCCATCCGATGTTAATCTATTCCCCAAAAAAGTATGATTGGAAACTCCCGTATCAATCACCGCCACTTTCACGGATTCAGTCGTTGCGGAAGCTACGCGTTCGGCATATTTATCCGCACCGATCTTAGATACTCCCCAGGAATTTGATGTCGTTGTCATATCCGCTCCATCGCTTCCTTCATGAGAATCGGGTTCAACATAGATTACATTTTTCCAATTGCTTATCTCCCCCATTGCCTTTTTTGTATCTGAACTGCTTGCAAACTGAACAAGATAAACATTATCAATTCCTTTTACAACAGCGATTGCGTTCAGCTTGGAGAAGTCCAAAGCTGTCCCATCCCCCTTCACAATCAGCCTTTTTGCATAATATTCATTGCTTGCGGCAATAGTTTCTCCGTTCTGTGTTTTATTATCTTTTATTAGCTCAGATACGGCCGATGCAAACTCATCAAAGGTTTTTGTTTTTTCAATGCCGACAGACACCTTGCAAGACGCTGAAACCCCATTATGTGCTTTGGCTTTGATTGTCACTTCCCCGACGGAAATGCCGGTCACATTTCCGTTTTTCACTGTAGCAACAGAATCATTCGAACTGCTCCAAATTATCGTTTTATTAGTTGCGTTGCTTGGAGAAATCACAGCGTTCAATGTAATACTTTGGTTTACATCAATCGACTTGTTTTTATCGATAGCAATACTCTTCACATCGACACTACTGACTTTCACATTCCTGATAGGAGAATATTCACTATA